>USKH01000050.1 GCA_900555125.1 uncultured Clostridium sp. | reverse complement strand
CCCCAAAAAGTTTGTGCGGGGATATTTTTATCTAAAAAAAGAATTATTTGCGATTTCGATATACGAAAGCCCCGACGGAATTACTTACCGTCGGGGCTTTTATCGTTTTATGTTATTTCTTTACGCTATCCAGCCCACTCCGTTTGCATCGAGTGTGACGCTTGAAGAGGTTGCGCTTGAAATAGCTGCGTCGGTGCTGCCCAGAACGACCACGAGAGCGTTCATGGAAACGGGCATTTTTACGTTTGCTATGCCGGACACTGTGACTATTTCTCCTTTATTAAGGGATAATCTGCCTGTTTTACCGTGATTAGCAAAGTTGGAACAATTGTATGATTCGCTGCTCATTCCGCCCGAAAGCCCGATTGCTACGACATAGCCGCCCGAATATGAATAGCCGCGTTCGGTATCTATCGCGCTGTCGGCATTGCCATAGGAAATTATTACCGATTTACCGCCGCTAAACTTAATTCCGCCGTAAGAATCGGCGCTGTTGGAATCCAGTCCGTCGCCGCCTGCGTACACATACAATTCGCCGCCGGAAATTATTATGCTGCATCCGGATGCGTTGCTTCCGTTTACGCCGTCGTCGGTGGAAATTATCGACGTTTTACCGCCGGATATTTCGGTCACTCCGCCTTCCAACCCCTCGTAACTATGCGTTATATTTATTGTTCCGTTTGATATAAGCAATTTTCCGCCGCTGTGTATTGCGTCGTCGTCACTGTAAAGCGTAAGCGTTCCGCCGCTTATCGTTACGTTGCCTGTGGGCGTAACGCCGCTTTCAAGCGCGTTGTCACCGTTTGCATGAATTGCGTCATCATACGATTTTACGGTTATTTCGCCGCCGGAGATAGTTATTTCGTTACCGGATTTGACACCTTTGCACGAATAATCGGTTTTTTCGGGGTTGCCTTCCTGTCCGGGTCCGGGATTGAACCCTCCTCCGCCGCCCGGATTGAACCCGCCGCCGGGGAAACCTCCGCCGGGACCGCCGAACGCAATAGTCGATACGCTTTTTGCCGATACGGTCTGATCGTTTGTATATATGGCAGACTTATCGGAATACTCGGAATATTTCGCGGTGGTAAGGTTTATTACTCCGCCGATTATTTCCGCAGAGCAAGCCGCGTCGATTGCGTCGTATGCGGCATACACGGTTAGTATTCCGTCTTCGATAATGATGTTTCCTTTCTGATTTCCCTTAGCGGATAAACCCGTATTGCTTGTTTTTATTCCGTCGGCATAACGAGATATAAGCGTAATCGCACCGGATTTCATATAAAACTCGTCGTTTCCTTTCAGCGCAATATCATAACTGTCGACGTTCAACGTTAATTTTTGCACCGTTATATCGTCTTTTCCGTGAATACCCATATAGCTGTTGCTTGCAACCGTGAGCGAACCTGCTCCTTTAAGTTTTAAGTCGCATTCGGAATACAGCGCAGCTTTTAATTCGGTTGCGGACGAACGATAGTCGTAAATGTAGTTTTCGGTGCCTTTTTTAGCCGAAATATCCGCTTCGGTGCCACCCGAAATATAAAACGGGCAATTGTTGTCGGCTGCGATTTTAACGCCGGACAACTCAATCGTGGCTGTCGTATTGTAGCCGAGTGCGAATTGAAGCGACCCGTAATATTCGCCGCTAAGAGAAAATATACTCTCCTGCATAACTACTTTATTATACGTCAGCGTTAATTTTCCGGCGGCTTCATCAAGAGAATACTCGCTTCCGGTGGGATATCCGACAGATAGAATATACTTTTTACCTTTTATTTCCGTCGTTACGACAATCGTCGTGTTGTCTTTTTTTGTTACGGAGTATTTTGCGCCCGGCTTTTCTTCGTTTTCGCCGGAACCTCCGCCCGTTTCACCCGAGCCTCCGCCCGTTTCGCCGGAATCTCCGCCCGTTTCGCCGGAACCTCCGCCCGTTTCGGTAGATCCGCCGCCGGTCGTGCCGCCGTTATTTTTGCTACCCGAACCGGTATTGCCGGAGCATGCGGCAACCAGGGTCAACGCAAGCGCAAGAACAATCGACAGAAAAACGGTTAATAGTTTTTTCAAAGACATTTTACAAGACATTGTTTTGTTCCTCCCGCAAAATCATTATTTCAAGGTTACCATTACGAATGCGCAACTCGTCCATGAACTGTTTTTCGGTAACGTCTTTTTTTAACGTAATATCGTAAGTCAGCTTGTACAGGCTGCCCATATTGGAGGTTTTTACCTGCATAAGCCGATTTTCATCGGTGTACCGAGCAAAAATATCGGCAAAAATATCGGTGTAATCGAGATCTTCGGGAATGGTTATTTTTAGCGTTTTGCGGCGACTGTTTTTCTCTTTCGCATTGAAAATGAGATTGGAACATATTACCAGCGCGCACATGAAAATAGTGAAAAGCACTGCAAACGCAAGATAGCCTACGCCGGCGATAAGCCCCGAGCACATTGCCATGAATATCACGCAGATTTCCTTTGCCGAGCCTTGCGCCGAACGGAATCGGATAAGAGAAAACGCACCCGCTATTGCCACGCCTATTCCTATATTTCCGCTAACCATCATTATGACGACGCAAACGACGGGCGGCAAAAACACAAGCGATGTTTTATAGCTGGAACTGGTTTTGTTTTTTAACGAATATGCAATGTAATATGCAAAGCCCAGAACAAGCGAAACGCCTATACACAAAAGAAAACTCCACACCGAAATGGTTGCCTGGGTGTCTCCGCCGAAAATGCTGTTGAAAAGTTTATCCATAGTTTACCTCTTTGTTTTTTATTTCTCTCAGCGCGTTTTCGTATGCTCTTCCGTATTTTGAAAACGACGTGGGATATATTTTGTTTTCAGCCAACGTTCCGGCAAGCCACAAAGGCATTGCGCCTGAAGTTTTTATTTCCATAAGATACATATCTCTCGGTAAAACCGGATTTCCATAAAGACCCAATCTCAAATCGAGATCATAACTGCGACATACTATATCTTTATCGAAAGTTATGCGAAGATCGCGATCGTCGACTCCGTAATAAGCCTGGCGCACGCATCCTATAAATGTTGTCGGTCCGACATCGGGATAAAAAGACAAAAAATAGGCAATTTCCGCGGATATCTGCGAATGAGCGTCCGGATTTTTCAAAAAATTCTCGGCACTTGTTAACGACATTTTCTCACGCCGTTTATATACAATCGAATTGTATTTCTTTTTAAGTTCCAGAAACACGGCTCCGTCGTCGGCAGGGGTTCCGTAGCTGCGAACACGCAATTTTTCCTTATAAAACGGTTTTTCGAGCGAACGTCGTATTATGCGGTAATCGGGCGTATCGAAATACAGACTGCACACAGCTGTTTCTCCGTATTCGTCGTCAATCATTCTGCCCGGAAAAGCGGACAAAACGGCATCCAACTCACGTTTTCCGAGCAAATATTTTATTTCGTATCGCTTGAATAAGTTTTGAATTTCCACTTGCTCTGCCCTCCTTGTTGTTTTCTCCCTTTATATTAGCGCGCGAGACTTAAATAAACCTAAAAAACGGCGCGTTTTTTAATTTTAACGTAAAATAGCCGGAAAAACGTTTGCTTGTTACTCCGACTGTAATTTTTAATCGAGAAGAAAAGCGGTTTTTTGCGGGAATGCACGGTAGTCGTCTATTTCCACGCAATCTACGCCGCCCAGTTTAACCGCACTGTCGTTTCCGCCTTCGCCGAAATCGTCGCCGATCATCAAAGCCTGATCGAGCGCATAGCCGTTTTCTTCACAATAGCGGCTGAGCGCGTAAAACTTGTTGTATTCTCCGCGCGTAATATCAAACGACGACGATCCGCCTATAAACACGTTGTATCCTTTTAAAACGCTTTTTACAAGCGGGTACATTTTACGTCTTTTGCTTCTGTCCGGGTCGTAGGCAAGCTTTTCGTTAAGCGGCGCCGCGGTTCCGAGAATGGGAAAAGTAACCAATCCCGAAGCGTGATATTCGACACTGTTGCCGTAATAATTGACAAGATTCAGTTCTTCACGTAAAAATGCCGCTCTCTTTTCAAAAAATTCGCGGTCTACGACATATGTATCGTTTCTTATCAGACAAAACTTTCCGTCTTTTATCTCCGCTTGCTGCATTCCGTAGCTTCCGACTATATCGATCGGGAATTCGCGAAGCTGCTTGTACACGCGCTCGCATGCGCCGGCTCCGAGCATAATAAGCTTGTACTTTTTCGATAGCTTTTCAAGCATATTTCTGTTCTCGTCGCAAATGGGCGTTTTGTGTTGGGTGAGCGTCCCGTCAAGGTCGAAAGCAAGCAGCTTTTTCATGGTCGGTATTTTCCTCGTTGTGTACTTTTATTTTCATATATTATAATATAAAAAGTGCAAACTGTCAATAGCTCTCAGCAAAATAGACTGATAAAAATTTTTAATTCATCTCTTCTATATGATAAACATATTCCAACGTAGCCAGAGCTTTTATTATTTCCTCGTGAGTTTTATACTTTTTAAGTTCCTCGCTTCCAACCGTAATGGATACTGAATACACACTGAGCCCCGAATTGGCATACGCAGGGTTGCATTCGATGTCGTCTATACGCATTCCGAGCTTTCTGATAGTGGTAACGAAATCCTGCAGATACTTGATGTTTTTAAGTTCGAGATGCACTTCAAAATGATTGGAACGGTTTTTCAGATATTTTTCTATCGACGGGAACAGAGACAGGCAGCAGATTAGAGCGACGAAGACTATCGCCGTCACCGTGTACAGTCCGGCTCCGACGGCAAGTCCCAGTAGTCCGCATGCCCACAGTCCCACGGACGTGGTAAGCCCCTTAATCTGACTTCTCGAACTGAACAATATCGAATTGGCACTTAATATCGCAATCGCAATAACCGCAGCAGCCGAAATGAGATACATTCCTTTTCCGGTAATTTCTACCATATAGACGTCCAGCATCATCGCAACTGTTGCGGATAAAGATACCAGAATAAACGTACGAAAGCCAGCCGCATGACGTTTACTCGAACGTTCGCAGCCGATTATCGCCGACAATGCAACCGACAGCAGAACGCGAAGCAGTACGCTCCACACATTTATTTCTTTTGACCATGTTCCTAAAAGGTCGGCAAGCGGATCGACGATTACTTTCGTAATTGTCTCCGCCTCGCTTAAAATTACCGATAACATATAGTTCTCCTTAAAATTAACGTAAAATTTTCTGTTTAATTTCCTGTTTAATAAGTATTGCCGCTAAAATCTGCCCTGCATTCTGCCGTGCATGCGTTGCGGCGGAGAAACAACAGGCTCGTACTGCTCTTCGGCGGCGTCGAGGAAGGCTTGTTCGTCCTCCGGCAGCGTCTGTGACTGTTCGTGTATTTCTTTCTGAATTTTGTCTATGCGTTCGATAAGCAAATCGCACGCCGTTTTTTTGCTGCCGTCGGCATTTAACTCTTCCGCCGGCACAATTTGTTCAAGCTGATTACTGTACGATTTGGACAGGTACAGCGACAGCTTTGCGCAAGCAGGTCCTATAAGTTCGTACAGAACGCTGGACGCAAGAATTATCGTATTAAGCGCGTTACCCATTTCTCCGCCTATCGTTCTGGCGCCGAGCGCGGCAAGTCCTATTGCCACCCCCGCCTGAGGAATGAGCGCAAGACCGAGATAGTTTCGCACTTCCTTGGGCTTTTTGGCTATCATACAGCCGAAAAACGCTCCGAAGTACTTTCCCGCTATTCTGACGAAAAAGTAGGTTATTCCCACTACTATCAGCGGAACGCTTCCCAGCGACGACGTGCTGAACAGCGCACCGAGATCAAAGTTAAGCCCGCTGCGGACGAAAAACAACAAAAGTATAGGCGGGCTGAAATAATTGAGTTGCTTGAACAGTTTATCGTCGCCCGTGAGATTGATATACACGGTTCCCATAGACATACAACCGAGAAGCGGCGAAATGTCTATTACGGCGCATATTCCGCAGAATGCAAACAACAGCGCAATGCTTATTATAAGGCGGTTATCGGTTGACCTCTTTTTGGGCATCAGCCACTTCATAAGCAAACCGAATGCACCGCCGAGCGCAAGAACGCCTATATTTATCAAAAGAGGTTTAATAACGCCCCATGCGCTGAATGCGCCCCCCGCCTGAGACGCAACCGCAACCGAAATCGCAACGCTGTACGCAACAAGTCCCACAAGATCGTCAAGTGCAACCACCTGCAAAAGAGTGTTTACGAAATCTCCTTTTGCGCCGGTCTGGCGAATGGTCATTACGGTGGACGCCGGTGCGGTAGCCGCCGCGAGCGCGCCGAGCACTATCGAAAACGCCAGATTGAGGCGAAGAATAAAGTAGCACAATCCAAACACGAGAAAAGAAGCCAGAAGCGACTCGAACACCGTGATTATGACCACCTTCATCCCGTTCTTTTTAAGATCGGACAGTTTGAAAAACTCGCCGGTATTGAACGCTATAAAGGCAAGCGCGATATCGGAAATGAAGTCCATTCCGTCGATAACAGTTTTGGGAATAAGCTTAAAGCAAAACGGTCCAAGTAGTATTCCGGTTATTATGTACGCGGTGACGTTGGGAAGTTTTAAAAGCTTTGTCACTCTGGTCATTAAAAATCCGCCGAACAACATAAGCGCAATGGATATTATAATCATTGCGACCGGCGAAAGATTTTCCTGCATTCTTGATATAAACTCAAACAATTTTTTGAAACTCCGATAATTAAAAATAGAGAGCGCCGCTCTTTTGATTGTCATTACGGCGCTTTTTATTATTATATTACCACAAAAAAACATAATGTCAAATAATGTTTTGTTTGAAGCTCATAATTATTTGTGATTGCAAAAATTTTTGTCGCAATATTTTAGCGTTTTGCCTGAAAATGAGTTGTTTTTTCTCTTTTTTGGGCGTTTTATCCGTTGATTTTGCTTTATTGCTACAAATAAACCATAAGAATTTTTAATGGGCAAACAAAATTATTTAATAAATATAAATGTGTCACGTAAAAGAAAAGCCCGCAGACAGGACATTTTTCAAGCCGGGTCTGCGAGCCTTTTTACATTTTATTTACCTAAAAACTCCTCGCGGAAATTAAGATTGAAACCTTTTGCGAGCGTACGGAGATTATCGTCGGTTATCGTGTTTTTAATTTTTCGGTCGCCGATAAGCATATAAATCTGCGCCGCCTTCTCCGCCGTTTCTATAAGCCCGAAAGTTTCGTCGAGGTCTTTGCCCACCCCGTAAATTCCGTGCTGAGCCCATACGACAAGGCGATAATCTTTCATTTTATCGGCGGTAGCCTGTCCTATTTCGTTGGTTCCGCAAAGCATCCACGGCAAAACGCCAACGCCTTCGGGGAATACCACCAGACACTCGGTACACATCTGCCACAACGTGTGCGAGAAAGCCTTATCGCTGAGTTCGTGAACAAAAGTCATTGCGATAATATTGGTTGGATGTGTGTGAATTACAACTTTTTGCCCGGGGTCGACTTTAAGACGGGCAATGTGGCTCATGAGGTGTGCGGGAAGTTCGCTTGTAAAACGGCCTCCGTCCTTATATCCCCACAATAAAAGCGCGCGTTTCCCGTCGTCGGAGATTTTAAAAATCCCCAGGTTGTTTTCGGGATCGGATTCTACGTTTTTGAAGTACTTGCCCGTGCCGGTCACGAGAAAAATCTTCCCCGCAAGTTCGGGCGCGGCAAAAGTCATGTCGATTTCGCGAATGCAATCGTCGG
>USKH01000049.1 GCA_900555125.1 uncultured Clostridium sp. | reverse complement strand
GCAACTATTTCAAGCCATCGTCGCCGGTATGAAGAATTTAATCTACGGTTGATTTTGCTTATAAACTCGGATACCGGACTTTTATACTTAGAGGTGCATCGCCGTCAATACACAACCGACACGAACATGTATCTGTTGAGATCGTTTTCGCACCTTTTAAGACATTCGTCCACCTCCGAGAAGTTGCAGCGTGTGATAAAAGGCGAAACTATTATTTTATCTGCAGCCGGAATACTTAATCCGTGACTGCTGACCGTGGACAACGTTACGTTTTTATCGAGAACGGCGCCGACATCCACCGACAAATCTCCGCCGGTGTTTTCGATTGCGGTGTACACAACTCGTCCGCCTTCCGCAATGTAGTCGAGAAGATGTTTGAAAGATACCACTCCGGGGGGCGTCTGAACGGCGGCGTCCGCCATTTTTCCGCTCGTAATGGAAAAAATACGCCGCATAATATCTTCGCTTGAAATGTTCAGAGCATAGTATACGCCCACTTTTTCCGCTATACGCAAACGATGTTCGTCAAAATCGAGTACTATCGGAATAGCGCGGACCGACATTACCATCTGTGCCACAAGCAACCCGAGGCACGATGCGCCGCTTATAACGACGTAATTGCCTATTTCGGGATTAAGTCCGGAAACAGCACTTTTCGCAAGCGCAATCAGCTCAAGCATGGAGGCGTCCTGAGTGTCTATATACGACGGAATTTTGTACAGATTGTTTTTTTGCGCAACAATAAAATCACGAAGCACTCCGTCGGTACTTTCTCCGTAAACTTTGGCGTGTTTACACTTTTCTTCGTCCCCTTTAAGGCATTCGCTGCATTCCCCGCAATATACCTGCGGTCGAATATACACACGATCGCCGCGCTTGAAATTTCCTACGTTCTCCCCCACCTCGCTTACCATTCCGACTCCTTGTCTGCCGAGAATAATCGGGAAGGGCTTCATTCCTTTTTTTCCGGAATAAGTAAGAATATCGGTGTCGCTTATCGACGACGCCAACATTTTTATCTTAACCTCGTTTTTACCCACTTTTTCCGGCTCGTATTGTTCGAGCACGACGCTGCCGGGTCCCAATGCCTTCCACGCTTTCATGAATGCCTCCGCTTGGAAATTATCACTTAATTATATTATATATCGTTTGATTTGTCAAGCGTAACCGCTATCGGCTTTTACTCTTAACAATCAAACACTATTATATTGTTATTCGTCGTACATATGTTTATAAGAGTATTTACCGAAGCGGTTGCTCCTTCGACATGACGGTAGCGCACGGATGCCGAAACAGAAGGTATACCGTTTGTATCGTCTTTGTCATACGGAACAAAAACTTCCGCCGAAAAGCTTTCGACGTCGTCGTTGACATTGCCGTTGACGTACGAAGCGAAATTTACCTTTTTACCGTTATCCACAATAAAGTTATATGCGTCGGACACGATGACGACTGCTTTGGACGAATTGTAGCTTCCGTTGCCGGCATAAAGCGACAATTGCCAGCCTGTGTTTTTATCGAATCGCCTTAGCCCGCTCATTTTATAGGTATTGCCGTCGTTTGAAGAATGCACAACAGTCCGATCGTACGCAGTAAACAGAAAATATGCGCCGGTTTTACCGCGTACAGCCTTTGCCTCGAACTTAATTCCGCCGTTTGTGAAAGTATACGTTTTAGCTTTTTGCCATGCCTTGTCGAACGGCTTGCCGTCCACCCTTATTCCGTCGGATATATCGCTTGTTCCGTTTCCGCTTGCATACATTGCGCGGCCGGAAGAAATTTCGGCGTTCTTTTCTCCCAAAATCACAACGTCGGATATTTTTATCGCGCCGCCCGGAACAAGTTTGTCTTCGCTTTTAATGGTTATTACGATTTTCTGAACCTTAACCGCTCCGAACTCGGCGATTATCGCGCCGCCGTAGTGCATTGTTTTTTTTGCGGAATTGTAATAGTTTGTATTAAGCGTGACGTCTTTCATCACGATTTCGCGATTTCCGCTTGTAATCAGTTTGATTTCGCTTACTTTTTTCAGCGCATACGAATATCTTGCCGCGCTGTAAATCATGACTGCCCGCATTTTTTGCGGCGCATCGAACGAGAAGGTAATTACGCTGTCGCCGTTTGCCGAAAACTCTCGGCTTTCGTACGCGTTGTGCATAACGAACAATCCGTCGTTTAAATATTTAATCGTATCGTTTGCGGCGTTGGTGGCGGTAACCGTGGCACTGCCTGCGATATTGCCGTAACCGCTCGTGCTTTCGGGCGCAAACTGCAAAGTGTCGGTGGGTCCGTTTCCGTATAAAACGTTATGTCCGACTTTTTCGTTATACGTAAAGAATATGCGGTCGGCGGCTATTCTTCTTCCCATAAAATTCCCTTTCATATTATGGTTATTTATCGGGTTGAAGAATGCGTGATAAACGGCAAACAGCTCGCTGCCGGCACGTACGAAACAGTGGTGACCGGTGCCTGCGATATAATCGATAGAAGCCGAAAGGTCGGTTTTCATCTTGTAATCCACGCCGTCGCCGGAATTATAAATTCCGAGTACGGGGTTTGCAACGCCTGCATCGAGTTTATGGAAAGGACCGAACGGACTATCGGACACGGACTGCATAATGGAATATCTTCTCGATCCGTAACCGAACGGACTGTACGTCAGAAAATACTTACCCGACGAATAGTCTTTTATTACGTTAACGCCTTCGTTTATGCCGTCGCCGTTTGTTTTTCCGTCATATGCATATCTTGTAAAGCCGAACTTCTTGGCAAAATCGATATTACCGGAGTTGAAGTATATATCGTCGCTTTTTCCGACGCTGGTAACGTCGGTATAGCCGGGTAGCGATACCATGCGCATGGTGGAATAGTCGGGTGTGATCATATCTTTCATTTTCATCACCCAGACGCTGTTCCCGTAGCTTACCGAGCTCATATGCTGAGAGAAATAGAGATACAGCGTTCCGTCTTCGTCCATAAACGGACTTACGTCTATTGCCGGCCAGAAGTCGTAACCTCTGTTTTTTATCGCCGCGATATTTTTCGCAAAGTTTATCGGAACGACGTTGGCGTCGATAAATTCTCCGTTTGCATTGGTGTTTTTATTTTCCACGCCGCACGCTTTGTTGTAATCGAGTGCGGACACGAGTTTATACGGTCCTACGGGAGTGTCCGCCATAGCTATTCCGAGATACAACCTATCCCAGTTTCCCGATCCGCTGAGCGAAGTTCTGTCCGACGATGAATAGTTGTTCCCGTTTCCTTTCTTACTGCGCGAGCTGAAATACAGAAAATATTTGCCGGTCTTTTTATCGCGCATCATTTCGGGTGCCCAGTAACAATCCCACGCCCATTGCTCGGGTTTTACGCCGAGGGCAAATCCGTCGATTGCCCCCACGCGCTCCCAATCGGACAGATTTTTGGAGCGATAGCACCGGAATGACGCCGAGCGATAATATACGCCGTCGCCCGACCAGACGCGTTCGTAACTCATGTCGCCGGTAACCGTCATATAAAACCAGCCGCCGTATTCGGGATCTTCTTCCTTCGACACATACATTACGCCCGGGTCTGCTCCGTCGGTAATAAGGTCATTGCGGTAGAAGAGCGTTTTATCGTAATCGAAATCGCCGTAGCCTCTTCCGTCGCCCCACGTCGGATCGCCGTTTATATACGAGCCGAATTTTGCTTCGACTTTCTTGTTTGTTCCCGCGGTGATATAAACGTAACCGCCGCCCGCGCCGTCACTTGTAAAATCGACATCGTTGCCGTCTACAAGCAAGCCTGTAAGTTTTTTATCTCCCGTAGGCACGGCGTAAACACGGTATTTTTTCCCTATTATATAGCCGTCGTCGTAGCTTTCGGCAATAGTATAGCCGTCGGTTGTTTGGTTGGTCTGCAAGTCTGCTTTTACATCAGAAAGCATCGACACCGAGTCGAAGGTTTTTACGCCCGTAAAGCCCATATTAAGCGTTTTGTCGGCATTTAATTTTGTCACATAGAACGAATACGTGCATTTCCGATTAAGGCGCGCGTCGGAGTAGGTGAACACGGGTTCGTATTCGCCGTAGTTTCCCTTGGCAAGAAAAACCACGGTGTCGCCCGTCTTTACAAATGCGAGAGAGTGTTTTTCGCCCGGATTATTGAAGTTGTAATAGGGTTTTGACGTCCCTCTTTTAATGTTTTTCCAGTTCCCGTTTATGATTATCCGCGCGGTATCACGAACAAACTGGCAGGTGAAAATGTCGGCTCCGGCATGAACAGTTATTCCTATTCCAGGTTCAGATTCTCTGTTTTTGTCGTTTATATCACACTGATTGTGAGCGGTAAACGTAATTCCGAACGTGCCGTTTTTGTCTCCGTCGAAGGTCATCGAAGGCGTGTTGCCGTCGATAATAATGTTTTCGCCCGCGTTGAAATCGTACGAAAACTGCGCTTTGGAAAAATCGACGGAAGGCGAAAACACGGAGTTTGACGCTTTAAGCGCGATTTCCACCGTTTGATTTTGCCCGCCGAATGCAGCTTTTCGGGTATATCTGTATTCGTCCGAAACCGCAGTAGCGACATATTCGCCGTTGGGAAGTTCGGCGGTAAATCGTCCTCCGCTTGCCGTCTCTACGCTTTTTACATAAGTTCCGTCCGGTTTGTTTATAGTGACGGTCACTCCGTTTATCCTTTCACCCGTTCTGCCGTCCGTCAGCGTTCCGCGCACTTCTATGCCGTTTGCGGCGTAGTTGGCGACTACGGTTATCGCGCCTCTTCCCTTATACGTAAACTTACCGTCCTTTATTTTGTCCGTATAATTGGCTCCGTTAATCGTAATCGAACGCAGATAGTATCCGCTTTCGAGATTTACGGTAAACTCGACGGTATCTGCAATCGAATACGCGCTTCTGTCGGCGGACACATTGCCTGCCGCATTTGTTTTATTTCCGTCAAGATAGTTGACAATAGACACGGCGTAGTAAACGTAGTCGGTGACGACCGACACGGTTGTGTTTTCGCGAATGTCTTTTATTACGTACGTTCCGCCCGTCCAGTCATATCTTTTCCCGTTGACGATTACGGCGACTATTTTGTAATCTTGTTTTGCCTTTGCCGTAAGTTTAACGGGTGCGCTTATTCCGCCTTCGGAAAGATCGAGAGAAGCCGAAACGCACTGATTTTCTTTAAGAATTACGGCGTATCTGCCCTCCGTTACTATTGCTTTTACCGTTATATTTCCGCAGCCGGTATACATTACCTTGCCGTTTTCGCCTACGGGATATTCTTTTCCGTTAATCGTGACAAAATGTGACACATAGCCTTTTTCGGGCGTGACCGACAAAATTACGCGGTCTTCGACCGTGTATTCTTCGGGTGCGATTATACGCGCGTTTTCGAACTGTTCGACAAAAATTGCATATTTCGTCAGAGTATATTCAACGTCGATAAATATATTTTCTTTCACGTTCTTACAGTAATAAACGTCGTTTACCGGTAATACCTCTGTTCCGTTTGCCGTGACTTTAGCCACTTCGTAACCGGCGTTCATTTTAACGACAAAAATCGCGGTACCTCCCTCGGCAACGACGGGCGGATTGAACGCTACGTTTCCGTACTTTTGATCGAGCGAAGATGAAAGACTAAAAGTTTTTGCACCCACTCGCACAAATACGGCAGATATTTTCACATCGCCGGCGCCCGCGGTTAAAGTAAGCGTTCCGTCTTTAATTTTGTCGGTTATCGCCATTTCGCCGAGATATGCCGAATCGAGTTTATAACCGGAATCGGGAACAAACTTTATCGTAATAATTTCTCCCGCGGTGAATTTTTGTTTATCGGAAACTATTTTGCCGCCGTCCGACAGGGAAGCGATAAACGAATATTCGATTTTGCGGAAAACAATCGCTATATTTAAGTTTTCGCAAACGTTTTCGATTGTCAGGCGATTGCCGTCCGGCGTCGCTTCTTTGCCGTTTACCGTAACCGAACCTGTTTTGTATCCGGTTTCGGGAGACAACGTAAGCGTTACGCTGCCGCCGTGTTCTATTTTTCCTTTCGGCGACAGAGAGTAGCCGCCGCCCTCGCTTACATTTACGTTAACCGGGTATTTTTTAACGACAAAACGCACCTTTACGTCGAGATCGGAGGCATATCCGCTTAATTTCAGCGTGCCGCCGTCGGACTCTGCAATCTCGCCGTTTACAGTTATTTCCGCTTCGAAACCGTCTTTGCACGAATACGACACGGTTATTTCGTCGCCTACCGAATAGGTTGTTTTATCGCACGCTGCCTCGCCTTCGCCGGCAACGGCAAAGTTAATTTTGTAAACCGTTTTTTCAAATTCGGCATACACGTTAAGGTTGCCTGCCGTTCCTTCCGGCAACACAAACTTATTTCCCGTAACCGAAACCACCTTACCGTTTACGGTTACTCTTTTTATTTTATACCCGACCTCGCAGACAAACGTAAACGCAGGCTGCTCTCCTATCGAATAGTTTGTTCTGTCGCAGGTTACCGAGCCGCCTTGGCTTCTCGCCAACGATACCGAATATATTTCCTTTTCGAACTCGGCAATAGCGATGACGTTTTCCGCATATTCTTCGAGCGTGGCTTTTCCGTCAATCACGACTACTTCTTTTCCGTTTACAGTAAGCGTTTTAACCGCATAGCCCTTGTGAGGCGCAACGTACAAAATTATTTTATCGCCGTAATAAAAAGTTTGCTTGGACGAAGTGAGCGTTCCGCCTTCGCCGGAACTTACAGAAACCGACAGTTGTTTTTTCTCGCTCACAATCGAAACAACCGCGTCGGAAGAAATATTTTCAAGCGTAAACGTATTGTTTTTAAGATAATATTTTACCTTACCGACGTATGCCGCCGTTGCCTCGTAACCTTTTTTTGGCACAGCCGTAACCACAACTTCACCGCCGGCAGGAACTTCGCCACGCGACAACGCTACTTTTTCTATTCCGTCATCGCCGAACGCCTTTACGGTATATTTCGTGCAGTCTACTTCGGCAGAAATAACCGTATCGCCGTCAATTGTTATTTCGTATACGTTTTTGTTTTCTTCGGCAATCTCTTTCCCGTTTATTTTAAGAGACAAGAGTTTTCCGCCCGAGGGGAGCTTTACGGAAATTATCGCCTTTTCTCCGAATACGGCACCCGATTTATCTGCGGTGACCGCTCCGAGCGGCTCGTCCACGGTGACGCTGTAAACAATAGCCGAAAATTTTACCTCAAGCTTATGGTCGGAGTACGCCGAAACGCTTCTGTCGTACCTTTGCAGACGCGCGGTTTTATCAAATTCGATTTCATTCCCGTCAAGAGACATATATGAAATTTCGTAATGCTCTGTCGCAACTATCGAAAAAGGGACTTCCCCGTCCGTTTTTTCGCCGAAAAACGCATTTCCGCTGCCGTCCGGACTGTCTTTCACGTCGGCTACGAAAGAATAATTCTTTTCTTTGAATTTTGCCGACAAAACTATATTCTCGTTTTGCACTACGACTATAAATTTTCCGCTTGCGTCCGGAATTTTCTTTTCTCCGTTTACGAAAAGACCGTCGGTCTCGTAATGCTCGGCGGCTTGCAACAAAACTATAATTCTGCTACCCGTCACTATTTTTTGGTCGGCGCATTCGTACGTTATCGTGCCGCCTTCGCTTTGCTGCACCGTCACGGTGTATATAACGTCCTGTTTGCCGGGCTTTTCGCATGCGAAAAACAAACAAGAAAATGTAAGTGCAAAAATCAATGCGAATAATTTCGGTGCAAATTTCTTCATAATCTCT
>USKH01000048.1 GCA_900555125.1 uncultured Clostridium sp. | reverse complement strand
CTTTACTCCGTACATCGAGGCGGCTTGCGAATGTGAGAAAGTGCGGCACAAAATTCCCGGCACGATAAAACTGTCGGCAAGCGCGCACAGCGGAGTTATTATACCGGTCAAAGCCACAGGCAGGCTTTTTAAGTATATTCTTTTTGCCGCAGCCTTGTCGCATACGTCTTCTTTACCGCCGGAAGCTTTGAAAAAAGATAAAAGCGCAAAAACAAGAGCGACGCTTTCCGCGGCAAGCGTTCCGAGCGCGGCAAAAGGAGCGATAAAACGAGGCGAAATCAGTCCGCCCGCCACCGCAAGAACGGGCGCGATTATCGCTTTTACCGCCTGAGAAATAAATTCGGCAGAAGCCGACCGCACGAACGCGCGCTTTCCGAGTAAAGTTCCGCGTATAACCGAATACGCCGCGCATATAACTACGGACGGACAAAGCGAACGGTATACGCCCGCCGCTTCCGGTAAATTCTGCGCCTTAGCGATTGTGTCCGCCAGAAAGAACACAAGCGTTGCCGGAATAAGCGCAGTGAAAATTTCGATAAGTGACAGAAACGCTATTGTTTTGCGGGAGATAGCCCCGTTTTCTTCGGCGACGAACGCCGACACGCACGAGCATATTCCGCCCGACGAGAGCGACACGATAAGTCCGTATAGCGGAAACGCCGCGAAATAAAAGCCCGCGCCGTCCGTTCCGAGTGCCGCCGACAGCGGTATTTTTCCTATCGCCGAAAACGCTTTGCCCGCCGCGAGCAACAGCGCCGACAAAATCAGCGTTTTTTTGTTATTATTCAACTTTTTCATCGCGTATAGTATGCTCCGAAAAAAACAAAATCGGCACGCTTCGGGGCAAAAAAGCTACTTGGCCGACATTTACGGAAAAAATTGCGTCTGCCAAGCGGTAAAAACGGCAAAAAGTCTTGATTTTTTCGTGACAATAGGCTATAATAGTACGTAATCAATCCAACGAGAGGCAAAAACATAATGTTAGACATCAGATTTATCGTAGAAAACGCACAGGCGGTTAAAGACGCTATGGCAACCCGCAGCGGAACTTACGACGTCGATAAAGTCGTAACGCTGGACAAGCGTCGCCGCGAAATAATAAGCGAAGTGGAAGCACTCAAAGCCGACCGCAACAAGGTAACTGCGGAAATCGCAAAGATAAAAAGAGAAGGCGGCAACGCCGACGCACTCATCGCCGAGCAGAAAACAGACGGCGACAGAATAAAGGCTCTGGACGCCGAACTGTCCACCGTGTCGGCAGACCTTCGTATGGCGGCTCTGTCCGTCCCCAATATTCCCGATAAGAGCGTTCCGGTCGGCAAGGACGACAGCGAAAACGTCGAACAGCGCAGATTCATGCAGCCCACCAAGTTCGATTTCGAACCCAAAGCACACTGGGACATCGGCGCAGACCTCAATATTCTCGATCCGGCAACCGCAGCCAAAATCACCGGCGCGCGTTTCACCGTTTATCGCGGACTGGGGGCAAGATTGGAGCGCGCAGTGTACAACTTCATGCTGGACACTCACACGGCAAACGGCTACACCGAAATTTTCCCGCCTTATATGGTAAACCGCGACAGCATGACCGGAACGGGACAGCTGCCCAAATTCGAGGACGACGCGTTCTCGCTTAAAAATTACGATTATTTCCTTATCCCCACCGCAGAAGTGCCTGTAACCAACATGCTCAGAGGCGACGTCGTGGACGCAAAGGATCTTCCCATTCACTACTGTGCATACACCGCTTGCTTCCGCGCGGAAGCCGGCAGCGCGGGAAGAGATACCCGCGGTCTTATCCGTCAGCATCAGTTCAATAAAGTCGAACTTGTCAAGTTCACCATGCCCGAAGACAGCTGGAACGAACTCGAAGACCTCACGCACGAAGCCGAAAAAATTTTGCAACTTTTAAAACTTCCGTACAGAGTGGTTTGCCTTTGCACCGGCGACCTCGGATTCAGTTCGGCAAAGACGTACGACATCGAAGTGTGGATGCCTTCCTACGGCAGATACGTCGAAATTTCGTCCTGCTCCAACTTCGTGGACTATCAGGCGAGAAGAATGAACATCAAATACAAAAAGGACGGCAAAACCGGATTTTTGCACACGCTCAACGGCTCCGGCCTTGCAGTGGGCAGAACGGTTGCAGCCATTCTCGAAAACTACCAGAACGCCGACGGTACCGTAACTGTTCCCGAAGCACTGGTTAAGTACATGGGTACCGATATCATTAAATAAATTAAGAAAAACTAAAGAGGAGGCGTCGGAGATTTGAAGTCCATAATATCTTTTCTTACTTTCATAGTGGAAGGAATAGCACGGGCGGCTGTGTTTTTGCTGTCTACGCTCGGACTGTGGATTCCGGCGCTTTTTTGCATGCTTTTTTTCCTGGTCTGCGCGATAACCGGAACTCCGTTTTCGGAGGTTATGGGCGTGTTTTTCGTGGGACTCACGCTGTCGATGTTGCTGTCCATAGGCATATCGGTGGCGCAGGTTCTGAAAAAGAAGGACAAAAAACGCCTCGAACGCTCGGCGGACGCGCCCAAATCGCTTAAAAAGAAGAAAAAATCCAAAAAGGACGACGACTTTGAAGACAGCGGCTATTTTGCCGCCCCAAACATTGTAGGAACTCCCGGCGGGTACGGCTATCCGGGACAAGGCTACGGCGAACAGTATTATCAGCAGCCCGGCTATCCGGGGCAACCTGCCTATCCGCCTCAGTATCCGCAGCAAAATTACGGACAGTACCCGCAGCAGAGCTATGCTCCCGGCTATCCGCAGCAGCCTTCCTATCCGCCCCGGCAAAGCTATCCGCAGTATCCGCAGCCCGGCTATCCCGCTCAGCCGCAATACCCGCAGTCCGCGCCGCAAAATCCGCAGCAAAACAACTATGGACAAAACGGAGGATATTTGCAAAATACCGGGTATCAGAGCGGTAACAATTTTGCTTCTTATTCGCAAACGGACAAAAAAGAGGACGAGCCGGAAAGTGCGTACGAACAAGCCAAAAAAAGCATGAACCGTGAGTTTTTCGGCTACGATTCGCCCGGCAAAAAGGACGATGTGCCGTCGTATAACGACTTAAAACCTAAGGAAAGTGCGTTTGACAACTTTTCCGAGCAGCCACTCGGAGTGTTCCGCACCCGTTCGGATCCGCGAGTTATAATTTACGAATACAGCGACAGATACGAGTATTTCTATAAAAACGATCGCGGCGGATTAGATTATATGCGTTCGGAAACCAAGCGTGGCTGACAACAAAAGCGCACTATCGACAAAATCAAGCAAATTTAATCTTTTTCAAAGTGATAAAATACACTCGAACTAAATAATTCGGGTGTATTTTTATGATTAAAACCAATTTAAAACAAGCAGTACTCAAATATTTCGCTTTGTCGTTGCTTATCGTCGCGCTTTGTCCGGCGGAAATAAACGGACTGCATCCTTTTGCCGCGGCAATGTTCTGCGCAATGACCTTTGCGGGTGCCAATCCGTTCGTCCTGCTCGTGCCGCTGACAGTCGGGCAGTTTCTTGCGGGACCGGATTGGGCGGTGTCGGTTTCTGCTTTAGCGGGAGCGGCGATAATAGCCGTAACCGACTTTTTTCTTCGCAAAAAGTTTAATTCGTACGGCGTAGCGGTTATGGTTTGTCTTACCGCGCTTGCCGTATGCCCTGCGGTTGCGGTGGAAATCGCGAAAGGCTATCCCGCGGCGTATGTGATAATTTCCGTCTGTCTGTACCTGATTTTTACATACGTAAGCTACGGAATCGCCAAGCCGCTGTTGTACTACGATATGAAACACAGCTTGCTGGATACTGAAAAAGCCTGCCTGTATATAGTTATGGTTGCGGCGGCAATGGGTATTACGGGAACGGAAGTGCCGGGAAACGCGATTTTGTTTCTGGTTGCGGGCGCGGCACTGCCGTTCGTGTGCAGGTTTATCGGTAAGGGCGCATGCGTGATGACGGCATTGTCGCTGGGGCTGGGAAGCGCGTTCTGTACGCTGGATGTCACTAACGTCGCGTTGTTCGGCTTTGTCGCGTTGTCGTGCTGTATGTTTATTACGTCGCCAAAAATTTTGTCGCCGCTTGCTCAGGTTTTTGCGGCGGTGATATTCGAATTGTTTTTTTCTGTGCCGTATGTCGATCTCGGCTATCATGCCGGCGCGCTGCTTCTGGGCGGGATAG
This sequence comes from uncultured Clostridium sp., assembly GCA_900555125.1. Taxonomy (GTDB): domain Bacteria; phylum Bacillota; class Clostridia; order Christensenellales; family Pumilibacteraceae; genus Neoclostridium. The sequence goes on along the minus strand of USKH01000048.1, from coordinate 3,605 downwards.
TATATGCCGTTATACCGGAAAAGGTCGTGTCGGCGGTAAAAAGCAAGTTTTTCTCGTCCGACAGCGGAAACGCCGTCCGTCATGTGATAAACAAAAACCGAACCGAACTGTCGAGACGTGCGGCATATGTGGGCGACGTGTTCGAGGAGATGAGCGATATACTGGGGGGAATGGAAAAAACGGGCGACAGCGTCGTGATTGCGGTTGCCGGAGAAGTGGAGAAAAATGTGTGCGCCTCGTGCGAACGCTATCGCGAATGCGTGGCTGCCGGTATGAGTAAACATATTATGCATGTTTCGGAAAAGTGTTTTGAAAAAGGCAAGGCTTCCATGAACGATTTGCCGTGCGAACTTGTGGACAGATGCCTGTATCTGGGTAAGATAATGTCGGTATGCACGTCAAAAATGCGCGAAGCCGGTGCCTCGCGCGAAAACACCGAAAGCGACAACAAAGTCAATCGACTGCTTGCCGAGCAGTTGGGTGGAGTCGGCAAAATTTTGCACGGAATGAGCGAAAACGTGGCGCGTCCGGTGGTGTTCGACGAAAAAATCGAGCGAAAAATTATAGAAGAACTTAAATACTACAATGTTGTGTGCAGCGAAATTCTGCTTTGCGGAGGAGATAAGCCGTCGGCTACCGCGATAATAAGAAACGAATGCGCCGGCGACAGAAAACTGATAGCAAACGTTGTGGGAAAATGCGCCGGGGTGAATTTCCTCGTTAAAAGCGTGGAGGACAGCGTCATTGCAGGCTGGTCGGTGATGGACTTTGAATTAAAACCGAAGTTCGACGTTACGTTCGGAGTGGCTACTCGTCCGCTTCACGCCGACGCCACGGGTGACACGCACTCGTTTATGAAAACGGGCGGCGATAAATTTCTGATGGCGTTATGCGACGGGATGGGAGCGGGCAAAAAGGCGTACGAATTGTCCGAGAAAGCTATTTCGCTTGTCGAAAGCTTTTATAAAGCGGGATTCGACCATTGCGTTACGGTGGACGGGATAAACAGATTTCTGACTATCGAAGGCGGAGAAAGTTTTTCCGCTCTCGACATCGCTGCGGTCGATTTGTCTGCCGGTAAAGCCGACCTCGTAAAGCTTGCGGCGCCCAGTTCGTTCGTAAAGCGCGCCGATTTCGTAGAGGCGTTCGACAGTTCGTCGTTGCCGCTTGGCGTTGTGGCCGACGCCAAACCTTCGATGTGTGAAACGGAGCTTAACGACGGCGACGTTATAGTTCTTATGTCCGACGGCGTAAGCGGTCGTTTTGACGAGGAGGAACTTGCCGCTATAATAAATCGTACAAGCGGCGTAAATCCGCAACTTATGGCGGACGAGCTTATAAAAAAGGCTCTTGAGAGAAAAACCGGGTACGACGACGATATGATGGTTGCCGTTTGCAGAATTATGCAAAACTGCGACAAGTAAAAATTCACTTTATATCGCAACTCGGGTACATTACCGTTTATTTTAACAAAAAGACTTGACAATTTGCCCGCGCTTACTATATAATTAAACCGTGCCCGAAAAGTTTACACAATTTCATATTACGTTAACCGTTTTTGCCGTACTGATTACGGCTGTTTGCGTTGCATGGATAATAGCCGCGATAAGGTCGTTTAAATCCGGAAAAGGTAAGTCGGCAAAGATAACGGCTACCGTTTTAGCAGGCGTTTTTCAGCTTGTTGCCGCGGCGTTTTTAGTCATGAGCGTCATGCGTGAATTTCCCGGCGGCTCGGCTATAGTAAACGGCGATTTCATCATTGTTTCGGGCGATTATAAGTACACCGTGCCGTTTTTAAGCGGAGCTTTCGCGGCGATAAGCAAGTATGCGTTTTTTGCCGTTCTTTACGGCTTGGCGGAAGCGTGTGCGCTTGCCGGGCTGATTGTGCAGATTGTTTTGTTTTCAAAAGCCCGCACGCTGGCAAAAAAGGCGCAGGCGGAAAAGATGAAAGCCGACCGGAAAACTGCCGATGAGAAAGCTCTTAAAGAACAAAACGAAAAAAGATTTTCGGGCGAAAAAGTGTGCGTTCTCGGCAATAAAAGAATAATAAAAAGCAATGCCGCCGCAGTTTATCGCGAATATCTCGAAGACAAAAAGGCGACGGAAAACAAAGTCGAATAATCGTAAAAAAACCGAAAGGAGAATTATATGTACTACGTAGGAATAGATATCGGGGGTACCAACGTAAAAGCCGGTCTTCTCGATAAAGAAGGCAAAATTCTGGTTAAATCCAGCATTCCCACGGCAAAATCCAAGGATTATGCCGCAATTGTCGAAGCGGTGAGCGAGCAGGTTAAAAAACTTGCGTCGGACGCCGGTATGACCATGGACGAAATTGCCGGAATAGGAATAGGTTGTCCCGGTATCATCACCAGCGAAACGGGCGTTGTGGACTATTCGTGCAACCTTGATTGGAACAACGTTCCGCTTGCAAACGCATTTACCGAAAAACTCGGAAAACCGACATTTGTCAGCAACGACGCCAACGTAGCCGCGCTCGGAGAAGCTATGTTCGGAACGGGTAAAAACTATAAGGACGTCATTTTCGTAACGCTCGGCACCGGAGTGGGCGGCGGCGTAATAATAGACGGTAAACTGTTTGAAGGCTTCGAATCCAAGGGAGCAGAGCTGGGACACATGGTAATCGTAAAGGACGGCGAGCCGTGCGGTTGCGGCAGACGCGGCTGTATGGAAGCTTATTGCAGCGCAAACGCGCTTATTCGCGATACCAAGCGCGCAATGAAAGAAAACAAACAAAGCGCAATGTGGCAGTTTGTAGACGGCGACATAAACAAAGTGGACGGCAGAGTTGCGTTCGAGTGCAGCAAAACGGGCGACCCCGCCGCAAAAGAAGTAATAGACAACTATGTCGCATATCTCGGAGAAGGACTTTCCAACTTTATAAACATTTTCCGTCCGCAGGCAATAATTCTGGGCGGCGGCGTATGCGCTCAGGGCGATTATCTTGTAGTCCCCGTGCAAAAATACACCGACGAGCATACTTACGGCGGCGGAAGAGCGCTACGCACGCTTATTCTCACCGCAACGCTCGGAAACGACGCCGGACTTATAGGAGCGGCTTCGCTGGCAATCAGCAAACTCGGCAAAAAAGTAAAATAAAAATCAGACGGAAACATAAATAATCAAAAACCTCTTCGCATTAAACGGAGAGGCTTTTACTTTTTGTAAAAAGTAAAACGAAAACTTTTTAGCTATCGGAAACGCATATGCGTAAAACGATCCCACCGTCTTCTTAGCTAACGCTCGAAGCCACCTCCCTTGCAAAGCAAAGGAGGCTTTAAAAAAAGTCGAAAGTGCGTGTATCAAATGTATACAAAAAAACAAGGTTGGTTACTGCAATATTCAAGCAGAAAAACCAACCTTGTATTATTATAACCAAGCTCAAAAGTTTTTTGCTTACTTTTTATAAAAACAAGGTTAGTTTCTTCGCCATGCACAAGCAGAAAAACCAACCTTGTATTATTATAACCAAGCTCAAAAGTTTTTTGCTTACTTTTTATAAAAACAAGGTTAGTTTCTTCGCCATGCACAAGCAGAAAAACCAACCTTGTATTATTATAACCAAGCTCAAAAGTTTTTTGCTT
>USKH01000047.1 GCA_900555125.1 uncultured Clostridium sp. | reverse complement strand
GAGGATAAAATATGATAAGTAAAGATTTTTTCATGGCGCTCGACGAGCTTGAAGCCACAAAAGGAATCAAAAAAGAAGTGTTTATCGATGCGCTCGAAACCGCGCTTGCAATAGCTTATAAAAAACAGATGGGCACGGCAAAAGCAGTAAAAGTTAAGCTTTTCCCCGATAAAAACTCTCTTAAGGTTTTTGCGTATCAGACTGTTGTGGACGAAGTTGAGGATAAGGACACGCAGATTTCGCTCGAGGATGCTCGCCTTATCAATAAAAAATACAAAGTAGGCGACGTTGTAGAAGAAGAAATCGATTCCAAAAATATACAGCGAATACCCGCGCAAACCGCACGTCAGGTTATTTTGCAAAAATTACGCGAACTTGAAAGCGAAATCGCATTCAGCGAACTGTCTCAGAAAGAAGACGAACTTATTACCTGCCAGGTAAGACGTATCGAAGGCGACAACGTTTACGTCGAACTCAACAAGCAGGTTGAGGCTGTTCTTTTGCCGCAGGATCAGGCGCCCAACGATAAATATATCCCCGGAAAAAGCATTAAAGTTTACGTTAAAAAAATCAAAGCCGGTCTTCGCGGACCTCAGGTTATGGTTTCGCGTACCTGCCCCGGTTTCGTAAAGCGTTTGTTTGAAATCGAAGTTCCCGAAATCGCAAGCGGACTTATTCAGATTAAAGCAATCGTTCGTGAAGCCGGTTACCGCACAAAAATGGCAGTGTATTGCGAAGATAAAAAAATCGACGCGGTCGGCGCATGCGTAGGCAACAGAGGTATGCGTGTCAACGCAATAGTTTCCGAACTCGGCGGAGAAAAGATAGATATTATTCCGTGGGATCCGGATATTCTCGAATTCATCGCCCGCGCGCTCAGCCCCGCAAAAGTTGTCATGGTTCAGGTTAACGACGAAGAACGCGCCGCAAAAGTTGTCGTTATGGACGACATGCTCAGTCTTGCGATCGGTAAAGACGGACAGAACGCTCGCCTTGCCGCAAAACTTACAGGTTGGAAAATCGACGTCAAGCCCTATTCTTCGCTTATGCAGAACGAAGAGGAAGAACACACTGCTTCGGAAGAAGAAAAAACTTCAACTGCGCCCGAACAAGAAGAGTTTAACGACGTCTTTGAAGAAGATCTCGGAGATCTCGAATAATAAATGCAAAAAAAATCGGTCGAAAAAAAGAATTTTCAGCGTATGTGCGTAGTTTGCCGTAATCGTTTCGATAAAAGCAGTCTTACGAGGTTTGCGGTGCGGGACGGAAAAGTAGTAGTCGATAAAAACGGAAATGCCGAAGGTCGCGGCGCATACGTATGCGATAATCCCGATTGCATGTTGAATCTTGTACGAAAAAAAACATTGTCACGCGTGTTCAGACGCGACGTATCGCAACAGGAATACGAGTGTATTACGGAGCAGTTGAATGCAACAAAACGATAAATTGAAAAGCATGCTCGGGTTTGCGATGAAAGCCGGCAAAGTGTTATTCGGCTCGGACAACATTCTCGCAAACGGAAAGCGTAAATATCTGATAGTTATATGTAAATCGCTCAGCGAAAACGGAATTAACAGGCTTGTAAACAACGCTTCGACTGTACCGATTATAAAAACGAAAAATCAATTGCTGTCGGAGCTGACGCACAAAGATAATTGTAAAGCAATAGCTTTTACCGACAAACAAATGGCAAATGCCGTATTAAACAGCTATAATAACAACGAGTACGAATTGTTATCGGAGGGTAAATAATTTTGGTTAAAGAAAGTAAGAAAAACGACGTGGAAAAAGACATCGTCAAGGTAAATGAACTCAATAAAGGAGATTCTTTTACGGAACTGAGTGCCAAATATAAGAGTCTTCAGAAAACAATCGAAAAGGCGCTCGGAGCATACAGCGACAAGAAAGAAGAAAAACGTCGTATTCTGAACGAAGAAAAAGCCGCTCGTGCTTTAGCGTCTGCACCTGAAAAAAAGGCAAAGCCGTTGCCTCGTCAGCCGATTGAAGAACCTGTCTCCGATAAAAAGGAAATGCCTGTTCAGCCCGAAAGAGTCGAGACTAAGCCTGCGCCCGAACAGCCCAAGGTAAGCCAGGCGCCTTCTGCGGAAGATACTAAACCCGTTAAATCTGAAGCTCAGCCCGTCAAAGCACCCGCAAAAACCGAGCCGGCTCCCAAAAGCGGCGTAACGCAGGTGGAAATAAGAACCAAGACGTTCGATGCCGTTCCCACATATATTAAAGGCGTCTATGTACCGCAACCCATGCCAAAACCTGCGCCCAAACAGCCCGGACAAAGGCAAAATAAGCAATTCGGGGACAAAAAACAGTTCGGGGACAGAAAACCGTTCAATAAAACCGGTACCGGTGCTCCGCTGGGCGACAGAAAGCCGCAAAGTGACTTTGCACATAAAAAGCCCATGGGCGGTAAGCTTGAATCGGCTGCAGCTATTTTACCGCAGCAATCGAGAAGAGCAGCTCAGCATACCGATAAAAAACGCGATTACAACAAAGGCGAAGAGAAAAAGGCTCCGTCCAAGCGTACGCTTATTCGCCAGGGTTTTGTAGTTGACGATATGGGCGAAGAGAGAATGGGCACCCGCAAGCTGAAAAATAAAAAGGTTAAACAGCAGCCGGTGTTTGCTCAACCTCAGAAAATCGAAAAAGCGGTTATTACTACCGAAAATCTTACCGTTAAGATTCTCAGCGAAAAAATAGGTAAAACCGCACAGGAAATTATAAAACAACTCATGATTTTGGGTATTATGACCAATATCAACAGCGTTGTCGATTTTCCCACTATGGAACTCGTCGCAAACGAACTTGGCGTACAGCTGGAACTTAAACTCGATAAGACAAAAGAAGAACAGCTTACAGCACAATTCGATGAAGCGGATAAAGAAGAAGATCTGGTCAAGCGTCCTCCGATTATTACAGTTATGGGACATGTCGACCACGGCAAAACGTCGCTTTTGGACGCAATTAGAAAAACCTCGGTTGCCTCCGGTGAAGCGGGCGGAATAACTCAGCATATCGGCGCATATTCGGTTATGTGTAAAGGCGAAAAAATAACTTTTCTCGATACCCCCGGTCACGAAGCGTTCACCGAAATGCGTGCAAGAGGCGCAATGGTTACCGATATAGCAGTGCTTATCGTAGCTGCCGATGACGGAGTTATGCCGCAAACAGTAGAGGCAATCAACCATGCCAAAGCGGCAAAGGTGCCGATCGTGGTTGCCATAAATAAAATAGATAAACCCGGTGCCAATATCGACAGAGTAAAACAAAAACTCATGGAATACGATCTTGTTCCAGAGGAATGGGGCGGAGACGTTATGATGGTTCCTGTTTCCGCAAAAACCGGCGAAGGTATCGACAAATTGCTTGAAACCATTTTGTTCCTTGCCGAATACAACAACTATCGCGCAAATCCCAAGCGCAGCGCAAGCGGTTCTGTTATCGAATCCCGACTGGATAAAGGTAAAGGTCCGGTTGCAAACGTCATCGTGCAGAACGGAACATTGCATGTCGGCGATTATGTTGTTTCCGGATTTACAAGCGGCAGAGTGCGCGCCATGACCGACGATAAGGGCAGAAACATTAAAGAAGCAGGTCCGTCTTCGCCTATATCTCTTCTCGGTTTTGCCGATGTTCCCAACGCCGGAGATCCTTTATATGTTGTAAGCGATGAGAAGACCGCAAAACAAATTATCGACGAGCGTACCACCAAGCTTAAAAACGAACAGGCAAATCAGGGACAGAAAGTTTCGCTCGACGATGTGTGGAACAAAATCAGCGAAGGAAAGATCAAGGAACTCAATCTTATTATCAAGGCGGACGTTCAGGGTTCTGTCGAAGCACTTAAAGGCAGCCTGGAAAAACTTTCCAACGAAGAAGTTAAAGTCGTCGTTGTTCACGGAGGCGTAGGCGCAATCAATAAATCCGACCTTATGCTTGCGGGTGTGTCTAATGCTATTATTATCGGTTTTAACGTCCGTCCGGACAGCGAATCCAAAGCAATGGCAGAAAACATGGGCATCGATATTCGTTTGTACAACGTCATTTATGACGCGGTTGACGATGTAAATGCAGCAATGAAAGGCCTTATCGCTCCTAAATTCGAAGAAAAGATCATGGGCAGAGCGCAGGTCAGAAACGTATTCAAACTTTCTTCGGTAGGCGAAGTTGCCGGTTCTTACGTTATAAGCGGAAAGATCGTACGCAACGGTAAGGTTCGTATTTATCGCGACGACGTAGTTATTTTCGACGGAAACATTAACAACCTCAAGCGTTTCAAAGACGATGTAAAAGAAGTCGCTCAGGGCTACGAATGCGGTATCAGCGTAGAGAATTTCAGCGGTTTCAAGGAAAACGATGAAATCGAAGCGTACGTAGTTGAAGAAAAGCACGAATAAACGGAGATGCAATGAATTTCAGAATAGACAGATTGAACGGCGACATGCAAAGAGCTATCGCCGAGATAATCGAACATAAAATTAAAGACCCTCGCAAAACCGAAATCGTAAGCGTCACGAAAGTAAGCGTTGCAAAGGATTTGAAAACAGCAAAAATATATCTCAGTATTTACGGTGAGCAGGAAAAGGCAGACGCAACTTTCAGTGCCGTCGTCCGTAGTACGGGATATATTAAGTGCGAACTTGCCAAGGAGTTTCGCGATATAAGACAGATCCCCGATTTGACGTTTATCAGAGATACGACTATGGAATACAGTCGCAAGATTGACGAAATATTAAAGGAGATCAAAGAGAATGAACACGCTGATTGACACAATCAAAAAAGCGGAAAACGTACTTTTAGTATGCCATGTCCGTCCCGACGGAGATTGTCTCGGGGCGGGCTTTGCAGTTATGCGAGTTTGCGAAAAACTCGGTAAAAACACCGACTTTGTGTGCGATTCGCCATTACCTGCGCATTACTCTTTTCTTCCGGACGGGGGAAGACTGAACGACGAAAAGTTTTTCGGATACGATCTTGCAATCGCGGTAGACTGTGCCGACGAATTCAGAATGGGTAAATTCGGCGATGTTTTCTTCTCGGTTCCCGTTACGATAAACATTGACCATCATATCACGAACACAAATTTTGCGTCGATAAACATTGTAAAGGGCGATGCAAGCAGCACATGTGAGATTCTGTTTGATTTGTTTAAGTGCGGATATATCGACGAACAAATCGCAGAGTATTTGTATATGGGAATTTCCACTGATACCGGGCATTTTAGACACAATAATACTTCGCCCGAGACGCTTATTGCCGCAGCCGAACTTGTTCGTTATAAGTTCGATGTTTCCGCTCTTATCGATAATTTATATCGAAGCAATCCTATCGGAAAATTAAAGCTTATCGGCGTTGCCTTAAACAAAATGCGCTTTTTTGAAAATAATCGTATTTGTATTATCGCATTGTCGCAAAAAGATATTGCCGGGTGCGATTGCTCTTTAAGCGATACCGAAGGCATTATCGACTATCCCATGACCATTAAGGAAGTAGAGGTTGCGGTTTGCATGTCGCAACAGTCGGGCTCTAGTTTTAAGGTTAGCTTCAGATCAAAAGGACCGGATGTTGCGGCAATTGCCGGAAAATTCGGCGGAGGAGGACATATTCTTGCGTCCGGTTGCGTAGTTAACGGAGATTTTAACGGATGTGTGAATAAAGTGGTCGCTGCAATAACGGAAGATATTAAATGAACGGAATAATAAACGTTTATAAGCCAAAAGATTGTACAAGTCAGCATGTAGTAAGTGTTGTAAGAAAGTTTTTGCACACTAAATCCGTCGGGCATATGGGAACGCTCGATCCGCAAGGCGAAGGCGTGTTGCCGATAGGAGTCGGAAAAGCGACAAGACTTTTCGATCTGCTTCTTAAAAAAGATAAAATTTACGAAGCGAAATTTGATTTCGGTTACGAAACCGATACATTGGACAAGGACGGAATGACAATCGGACAAACCGATAGAATTCCGAGTGAAGAAGAAATTATTGCTGTTTTACCTGCATTTATCGGTAAAATCGAGCAAATGCCCCCAAAATACAGTGCCAAAAACGTTGGCGGAGTACGTGCGTACGATTTGGCGCGCCGCGGTGTTGATTTTGAGCTTAAACCGGCGTCGGTCGAAATATATTCGCTCGATTTAATCGAACATTGCGGCGGTAACGAATATCTGTTTCGTATTCATTGCTCTGCAGGTACATATATTCGCAGCCTTTGCCGCGATATTGCTTATAAAATAAGTTCGCTGGCAACCATGACCGCGATTAAGCGTACAAAAAGCGGCGATTTTACCATTAAAAACGCTCTGGATTTGGATAAAATAAAAGAACTTGGCGAGAAATCCATAATACCGGTCGAAAAAGTTCTGGAAAAATATCCAAAGGTTAATTTTCCGCCCGAACTCTATAAAAAAGTTTCGTGCGGAGTTGCATTTCCTGTCGATTTTGTGCTTGCCGAGCCGTTTACGGTATATTGCAACAATGAATTTTTCGGATTGGGTACGATAAACGAGGGAATTTTTTCCATCAAAACATATTTGCGAGATAATGATTAAAAATACTGAAAAAAGAATAATCGCACTCGGGTATTTCGATTGCGTTCATATAGCTCATCGGCAAATACTGCAAAAAACACGAGATATTGCTTTGTTCAGCGGCATTAAAAGCGCGGCAATTACATTTTCCGATAATGTAAAAAGTTCTCACGTTTATAATTTACACGAAAGAGTTCGGCTTTTATCCGGACTGGTCGATGATGTTATAACTTTTGATTTTACCCAAAATATCAAAAATATGTCGCCTGTCGATTTTCTCGATATGTTGTCCGAAAAATACGGAGCAGTCGGATTTGTTTGCGGTTATGATCATAAATTCGGCAAAAATGCTGCCGGCGATTGCGACCTTCTTGTGTCTTATTGTAAGAAAAAAGGCTATCCGGTTGCGGTTGTCGACAAAATGATCGACGGCGGTGAGGTGGTTTCAGCTTCACGAATTAAACATCTTTTGCAAACAGGCGATATACAAAGCGTAAATAAGCTTTTATATGTTCCTTATCATATAACTGCCGAAGTTGTTCGCGGAAAAGGACAAGGGCATATTTTTGGATTTCCGACAGTCAATTTCATGCCGGAACCCAATCAAATATTGCCAAAATCCGGCGTTTACAGTACTATGTCTGACATAGTACTCGGAAAATTTAAGTCGGTTACGAATGTCGGAATTAAACCCACGTTCAACGATACGACAATTTCGGTGGAAACATTTATCGGTGACGGTTTCAACAGTGATCTGTATGACAGAAATATAACTGTGTATTTCAAAAAATATCTTCGCGACATAAAAAAATTCGCCGGTCCCGATGAATTAAAAAAACAGATTTTCGAGGACATAAGGAGGTAATTATGCTAAGAATCGGCCCCAGCGGCAATTCTCTCAGTTTTTATGAAAGCGGACATAAACACACGATCGAAGCACCCGAATGGCTTCACTCAATCGGGCTTACCGCATATGAATATTCGTTCGGACGCGGTATTACATTATCCGAAAAAACAGCAATCGAAATAGGTGAACAGGCACAAAAGTACGATATTGCCATATCCGTTCACGCACCGTATTACATAAATTTTGCCAACCCGTCCGACGAGATGCTTGAGAAATCTATCGATTACGTGGTTCGTTCGGTTAAGTACGTTCGTTTACTAAGCGGAAATCGCGTGGTTTTTCACACCGCTACATGCGGCAAAATGCAACGAAGCGACGCTATAGCGTTATCAAGCCGTAATCTTGACAAGCTTCTCGAAAAGCTTTCCGAGGAATATCCCGACGGTGATTATATTATAT
>USKH01000046.1 GCA_900555125.1 uncultured Clostridium sp. | reverse complement strand
CTTAGCTCTTTGTCAATAAAATAAGGACAGAATTTTGAAAAATATCTAAAAAAATTATTTTTTACGAAGTTTGTGACAGATATTGTCGCAAAATTTACATAAAATATAATGTCAATACCCCCTCCCATTGGACTAACGCCTTGCGTTGGTCCGCGAACGCGTTTTTGTAAACAAAAAAACGCGTTCTGTAATCCCGGACGACTCCATAAATTAAAAGATTGCCCATTATAAGGCAATCTTTTAATTGGCGGAGACGGTGAGATTCGAACTCACGAACGGTTGCCCGTTACCTGATTTCGAGTCAGGCCCGTTATGACCACTTCGATACGTCTCCACAAAACGCTAATTATTATAGCACGTTTTGCAGAGTTTTGCAAGCGTTTTCGCAATAAAAAGTAAATAAATGCTTTTTTGCGGCGATCAGAAGTCCATAAGCGTATTTTTCTCGCGCGATAAGCCGTCGAACAAAGAAGTAAGGTCGCTGTTTTGAAGTCCGGTATCGCGCAGAATTTTGGAGTTATCCATAATTCTGTCGAACATTCTGTCGTAGTGCAATTGCCATTTCATCCATATCCCGTAGTCGCCTCCGGTACGCGCGCGAAGATACTCTTCTTCGGTTCCGACGACAAAGTTCAAACCGAAAATATCATTATAGTACCGCGCTATTTCGCCCCATGTACGCGTTTCGCTCGTCGTTACATTATAGTCGTTTTTCAATGCCTTCGGATTAAAAAGCAGTCCTTTAATCATTTTTGCGACGTCACCCGCCCACGTCATTGTTGCCTGAACATTCATAGCGTTTTCGGCAAGAATTACCGGTTTACCCGCTTTGAGCGCACCCATAATCTGCGGACGTTCGAGCGTCATCAGCTGGCAACGATATTTTGAATATGTTATGGCGGGACGAATAATGGTCCAGTTGTCGGCGTTATAGCCGCGCAAAAAGCGTTCGCCTTTGGCTTTATAAATGCTGTAATCGTCCGAATAGCGCAGATCGTAGTCCGTACTGACGTCCAGCAGTTGCGGCGAATTTTCGGTTACCGGGTGGCATAAATCGGCAAACACGCGATAAGACGACAGATAAACGTACTGCGCGGTATGGTCGAGATAAACCGGAATATATTTGGCAAAATTTGCCGTATCGTAAATCATAAAATCGACCACGGCGTCAAAATTTTCTTCGGCGATCGAACGCACGATGCCAATGTCGAACATATCCGCTTTAATAAATTTAACGTTTTCATAATCTGCAGGCAGCACGGCGTCGTTAGCGATTACAGTAACGGAATAGCCGCTTTTTGCAAGTAACGGCACGAGATAGGTTCCCATTGCACCTGTTCCGCCGATTACAAGTATTCTTTTCATAAAAAATCCCTCCGATTTATTTCGTTACGACCATTATAGCAACTTGACCGACTTTTATCAATATGCTATAATATCAAAAAACAGCACGATAGTCTTGTTTTTCGGGAGAAAATATGGAATATAACGATATGAACGTATCACGGTTGAATTTTTACCTCTTTACATCCGACAAATATGTGCGCAATTACACGAAACAGGGCAAAGACTGCCACGCAATCGGTTTTTTGCTGTCCGGCGAAGGAAAATTACACGTAAACGAGCAGAATATCGCATTAAAACCGGGCGACGCGTTTTTTATAGCGAAAGGAACGCGATACTATTCGGAATGGATTCCGAAAGACGGCCGCACTCATTCTTTTTACGCACTGCATTTCGACTTTGCGATCGCGCCGAACGGTATGGCGTTTGACGACGGCCTGATTAAAGTTCTTGCCGATCAATCGCTTATTCTGCCGCTTATGCGCTCGCTCGAAGCCGAACTGCAAAAGCCTGCCGAAAACAAATTGAAGGCGTTATCGATTTTTCTCGGAATATTGTCGGTCGTCGTCCCTCAGATAGAAACCGGCAAAAATTCGCGTTGCTACAATTCGGTTTTCCCGGCAATAGAATACATCACCGCGCACCTCGATTGGTCCGCCGACTCCGATTACCTGGCAAAAATCTGCCATTTAAGCCGCGCGCGTTTTTTTGTCGCTTTCAAATCGGCTACCGGAACAACGCCGCTGCGCTATTCCACCGATCTGAAACTTAAAGCCGCCGAAAAAATACTGCTGTCGCCGTCATACGTTTCGGTGGAACGTTTAGCCGAGCAATTCGGATTTATGTCTTCGGTTTATTTTATAAAACAGTTCAAAAACAAGTACGGAGCAACGCCGTTTCAATATAAAAAAGCCCACCGCGATCAGACGGAAGGCTTGTGATATTTTTATTATGCGGCGTTATTTTTTGCCGTTTCTGTTATAATGAAATATGTACTGCTGAGCAAACCCGGCGTACTCGCCGTAACGCGCGGAATAATATGCCTGCACCTTTTTTGGCGTGTCGAGTTCGTCGGTTTTACACGACTTGAAAATCCAGGTGTCAACGGGATATGCGGCGGTGCGATTAAGTCCGAAAAGCATGATACATCCGGCGACTTTAGGTCCCACTCCCTTTATTCCGGTGAGCGCGTTATAAATATCTTCGTCGTCGTTAAGTGTGAGAATTTTTTCTTTCGCTTCGGGAAAAGCGCGGCATGCGTCGTAAATATATTCGGCGCGGTACCCCAGCCCCATTTCTTTCATATTGTTTATCGACAGACTTTGCAGCTGCATTGCCGTGGGAAAAGCGAAATAGTCGCCTTTATCGTCGCCCACGGCGCGGCAGAGCTTTTCGATAATGGACTGAATGCGCTTTATATTATTGTTTGCCGAAATAATAAACGAAAACACCGTTTCCTCGAAATCCTGCCGTAAAATACGCAAAGATCCCGAAAACGCAGCTGCGTCCTTGAGTTCCGGGAACACGGACAAAGCTTCCACAACCTCGTCGTAGTTGCGGCTAAGGTCAAAATAATTCTCGAAATACGGCAAGTCGTCCTCTTCGCACTTCAACTTTGTAACGCTGCCGCTTTGTGAAAGAAAGCAGCGTTTATCGCGTGAAAAAACACAATAAGAATTTGCGTTTTCGTCAAAAGTATACCTGAATACCTGACCGCACGTCAAAGTATCTTTTGGCGAAAATCTTTTCGACGAATAGTTTTTCTCGACGAGCATATGCTCCTCCGTAAAACAAAAGGACGACCGAATCGCCGTCCTTAAAAATTCTGATTTGAAACTTATTCGGCAACTTCTACGATGCTTACTTGTTTCTTTCCTGCTCTCTGCCCGAACTTAACGACTCCGTCCTTCAAAGCAAACAAAGTGTCGTCGCTGCCGATGCCGACGTTTTTACCGGGATGAACCGCCGTTCCTCTCTGGCGAACGAGAATGTTGCCTGCGAGAACGAACTGTCCGTCTGCGCGCTTAACGCCGAGACGCTGAGCTTGCGAATCTCTGCCGTTTTTGGTAGAGCCGCCGCCCTTTTTATGAGCAAATAACTGAATATTGATAAACATTTATTTAACCTCCAATTTAATGAACCGAGAACATCCTTCCGCAAGGTCGGATATTCCGCACAACATGGTGTCCAGAATGACGTCCGCGTCGTGCCTTTCTTCCGTGTCAAGGTCGCCCAATTTAACTTCCATATAGCCTTCGGTGTCTGCAAAATAATAGGTAAAATCCTTTATTTCCGCCACCTTTTCCAGTCCCATAACCGCGGTTTGAATAATCGCGGAAAGGGCGGCGCATATAATATCGCTTCCTTCTTCGGCATAATCGGTGTGACCGTTTGCCATGACAGAAACTATATGCCCCTCTTTCTTTTCGACCCGAACGGTTGTCATTAGTCTATATTCTCTACCAAAAGACGGGTAAACGGCTGTCTGTGACCCTGCTTTTTGCGTTCGTTCTTCTTAGCCTTATACTTGTAAACGAGAACTTTCTTCTCTTTACCCTGACCGAGAACTTTGCAAGTAGCTTTTGCGGTTACGTCCTTGCCTGCAACGACGGTTTCGCCGTCAACAGTCATAAGAACGTCGAGTACAACGGTTTCGTCTTTGGCTGCGTTCAACTTCTCAACGTTGATGATATCGCCTGCCTGAACCTTATACTGTTTGCCGCCCGTCAAAATTACTGCGTACATATCAGCACCTCCTCAATGATGTCTCCGTTAGGCAAGGCAGCGGACAAAATCCTGCGTTTAGTCGCCTTCACTATACGGCTCGGGGAATATTATACAATAAAACGCAAGTCTTTGTCAAGCAAAAGTCCTGCGTTTTTCGTGCTTTTTGAGCTTTTTTATGCAATTTTTACTGTTTTTTATCTGCTTCGGACGAATTTTCGTCGTCATCGCCCATCAAAAGTCCGAGGTCAGCCATTATTTCTTCCAGACTTTCCTTGGGGTTGAGAGCCTCCTCGAAGCTGAACCCGCTTTCGCCCTCGCCTTCGGGAAGCGGTGCGTTTACGCGCGTCGATTTATAGGCGGTTTTCTGCGGTTTGACTTCGTCTTCGGGCAATTTCATAAAGGTTTGTCTTTCAAAAGAGGGGATATCGTCGTCTGCGGATAAATCGTCCAACTCCCCGTTCTGACGAATAAGCCTGGAAAATTCTTCGCGGAAACGGTTGCCCTCGCCATCGGCGGGCGCACTCATTGTCGTCTGCGCGCCGAGAATGCGATTTACCTTGTCGTTAAAGTTCTGAACGGCTTGCAAGTCCTCGGTAAGCGGATATTTTTTAATCAGTTTTGCGTAATAAGTAAGCCAGCGGGCATGGAAAGTTTTCAGCTGTTCCATTTCCTGAACATACTTGTACGCGGACAATTTTTCTATTTCGTCGGCTTTCTGAAGCGCGGACATAATAGCCTCGCTTATGCGCCTGGATTTTTTTTCGTACTCGGCAAGCTTATCTTTCTGTTCGGCAATGGTTTTTTCGAGGTCGTCTATCACCTTTTTCTGCTGAGCCACGACTGCCGCGGCGTCCGCTTCGGTTTTGGCGATGTATGCGTCGACGTCCTTTTGTTCGTAACCCTTACGAACTATTCTGAATTTGCTGTCCGCAACCTTTTTCATTGTCTTACTCCGTTAATAATAGTTTTTGTTTAAGCTCGTACAAGCCGTCCGACAAATCGACCTTGTGGATATGCGGACTTTCAAGGCGCTTGTATTCCTCCCAGAAATCGCCCAATTCCTTTCTTCTGTACGCCGCGCTTTCGGCAATCGTGGGAAATTTATATACCACTTCTCCCTTGTCAATTACCTGAACCATAAGCTCTCTGACGTCATAATCTTTCAGAACGCTTTGTTTCCAGCGTTCGGTTTCGTGAGTAAGCGTAATGGGCTTGGGAAGTTTCTCTCCGCGAAGCGCGATAAGATCGGCAAACGCTTTTCCCGAGTCTTTTTTGTACAGACGATATACCGTCTTAAAGCCCGGATTGGTGATTTTTTCTATCGAATCGGATTTTTTGAGTTTGGGAACCAGCTTGCCGTCCTGTTCGATTGCGGCAAGCTTATACACGCCGCCCAGCGAAGGCATGGATTCGCTGGTAATAAGCTTGGTTCCTATTCCGTACATGTCTATTTTGGCTTCCTGAGCGTTAAGCGCGGAAATTACGTTTTCGTCGATGTCGTTGCCGGCAAAGATGAGAGCGTCCTCGTATCCGGCGTCGTCCAGCATTTTTCGCGCCTGTTTGGACAGATAAGCAAGGTCGCCGCTGTCAAGACGAATGCCAAGCGGTTTGTGTCCTTCCTTTTTCAGTCTGTCGAACACTTTTATCGCATTGGGAATACCTCTTCCCAGCGTGTCGTAAGTGTCCACCAGCAGCAGACAACTGTCGGGATACATATCGGCAAAAGCGTTGAATGCGGTAAGTTCGTCGGGAAATGACATAACCCAGCTGTGAGCGTGCGTTCCTTTTACCGGAATGTTAAACATTTTTCCGGCAAGCACGTTGCTGGTTCCTATCGCGCCGCCTATCATACTTGCTCTCGCGCCGTAAATTCCGGCGTCGGGTCCCTGCGCTCTTCTCAATCCGAATTCGACTATGGTGCCTTCGCCGGCTGCCGTCGTCATGCGGTCGGCTTTGGTTGCGATAAGCGTCTGGTGATTTATCATGCACAGAAGCGCGGTTTCGACAAACTGAGCCTGAATGAGCGGTGCCTTTACTATTACGAGCGGCTCCATGGGGAAAATTATTTCGCCCTCACGAACGGCGTAAAGATCGCCGGTGAATTTGAAAGTGCGCAGATATTCCAAAAATTCGGGGCTGAAAGTGTTGAGCGACGCAAGATATTCGATGTCATCATCGGTGAAATTTATATTCTTGATATAATCCACCACTTGTTCCAATCCTGCCGCAACGGCATAATTTATCTGTCCCTTCGGACGGAAAAACATATCGAACACGGCTTCGCGCTCGCCTATTCCCTCGCGGAAATAACCGTTCATCATAGTAAGCTGATAAAAGTCGGTAAGTAACGTCAGGTTTCTGTTCATTTTTTGTCTCCTTTTCTTAGGTAAATAATAAATAAAGCCGCAAGCAGCACAATATACGCAACCAGAATTATAAACGTGTATCCGAGCGACAGAACGCCGAACACTTGCAAAAGAAATATCGCTCCCGCAAGCACGAATATTGCCGCCGCGGCAAGCAGTCGCAGAAATTCGCGACTTATTATCATGGCTCCGAGGCAAGCAAGCCCGGGAAGCGCGATATACAGCGGGTACAGTTTTGCGTAGCTGCACCCGAAAAGCTTACAGGCAAAGCTGATTGCCGCAGGGATGAGAAAGCAAAAAGCCAGCCACATGGACACCGAATTCCCCTGCACAAGCGCGTTTATAAAAAATATCAGTCCGACGGCGGCAAGCGCGATTCCCGTAACCGATTTACCGAAATCGAGATTTATAACGCCGAAATAGGCAAGCAAAATGACTGCTATTGCGGCAAGCGCCACTACGCAGTCTATTATGTTGCACGCCGTTTTTTTTGCCGGGCTTAAATATAACTGTTTTTCTTCCATGTCACTTTTATCCTCGTTTTCCTTTATTAAAGAGCATAATCATCGCCCGCAAAAGAGGATAATCGTCGCCCGAATTTTCGTCATCGTCGTCTTTATTATTGTCTTTATTCTCGTCTTCTTCGAGCAGATCGAGAAAAAACAGGTCGTCGTTGTCAAGCAAGCTCATGTTATTCCTCCTTGGCGTCGTCGCCGTACGAATTTTGGTCGGCAGAACGGTCGGAATCGGAAGCGGAATGGCCGCAATCGTCGTCTCCGATACCACGGGCGTTGTCCTCTTGGTTATCTTCGTCCGCAAATTGGATTTTACTCTTTTTTGCCTTAAAGCTTTCAAGCGAAGGCTTGTTTACGCGCGAAGTTTTTGCGCCGTAATATTCGTTTGTAAGCTCCGAGTCGGACACAAACAGGAAAAGTTGCTTACCCGCCGATCTCGCTCCGAAAAGATAGGTTATAAACAAAACCAGCCCGAACACGATAAACGCCGCGCCGAACATCTGATCGACGCGTATCACGTCTTCGATAAGCCACAACGTACCCACTCGCACTCCGTCTGTCGCAACTCTGCCAAGCCCGTACATAAGCATAAACAGGCAGGAAACAAACCCGTCATAACTCTTTTTCTTTCCGATGTACGCCGCAAGCATAACCGCAAAGGTGACAGCGTCCCACAAAAATTCGTAGAAAAAGATTGCATAGTACCAGTTTTCACCCGTTTTTACCGCCATCGGGAACCATTTAAGCGCGTCGTTTCCTACAATCGTGCCCATAGACCGGTTGTCGATAAGGTCGCCCCATCTGCCTACTCCGAGCGCGAATATCGCCGCAACGAACGCAGCGTCGCAGAGCTGCGACAACGTAACGTTACGATAGGCATATTTGTCGGGGTCTTTATCGAAAAGGTATCGGTTGAAAGCATAAAGCGCGCATATTCCCAAAAAGCCGCCTATAATCGCTCCGAAAGCACTGAGCGACGAATTAGTTGTATTAACGCCGAAAAACATTCCCGCCGTCCAATGCGTTCCGTTTGCGGCAAAATCGAAAGTAACGTAATACAATCTCGCAAACAAAAGCGCGGGTATAATGACGAACAAAAGCGCTTCAAAAGCGAAATCTTCGTACAAGCCTCGCTTTTTGGATATGAA
>USKH01000045.1 GCA_900555125.1 uncultured Clostridium sp. | reverse complement strand
CGCCTCGACGAGTATATTATAGGTCAAACCGAAGCCAAAAAAGTGCTTAGCGTTGCGGTGTATAATCATTATAAACGCGTCGATTACAACTTAAAGCACGGGGGAAAAAGCGATATCGATCTCAAGAAGAGCAATATTCTGATGCTCGGTCCCACCGGATGCGGAAAGACTTTGCTGGCTCAGACTTTGTCGCGTATTCTCAATGTGCCGTTTGCCGTCGCCGACGCTACTACGCTTACCGAAGCCGGTTATGTCGGAGAAGACGTCGAAAACGTATTGTTAAAGCTTATTCAGGCAGCCGATTATGACATTAAAAAAGCCGAACGAGGCATTATTTATATCGACGAAATAGACAAGATTGCAAGAAAGGGCGAAAATGTCAGCATTACCCGTGACGTTTCGGGCGAGGGCGTTCAACAGGCACTTTTGAAAATAGTGGAAAGCACTGTCGCTTCCGTGCCTCCGCAGGGAGGAAGAAAGCATCCGCAACAGGAATGCCTGCAGATAGACACCACAAACATTCTGTTTATTTTCGGTGGGGCATTTGTAGGGCTGGATAAAATCATCGAAAAGAGACAAAGCGCGTCGTCGCTCGGATTCGGTGGCGAAATCAAGCGCAGCGAGCTTGACGAGGACGAAATTCTCAAAAAAGTTCAGCCTCAGGATCTCATCAAGTTTGGACTTATCCCCGAATTTATCGGACGAGTACCGATAACCGTAAGTCTTACGGCGCTTGACGAAAACGCTCTGGTAAGCATTCTGACGAAGCCGAAAGACGCACTTGTGAAACAATACATCGAGCTTATGAAAATGGACGGCGTTGACCTGAAGTTCGATGACGACGCGGTTAAGGCGATAGCGCGCAAGGCAATCGAGTTAAAAACCGGCGCAAGAGGACTCAGAAGTATTGTTGAGGACTGCATGCTGGATACGATGTTCGATACGCCTACCGAAAAAGACGTTAAAAGCGTCGAAATTACAAAAGATTGTATAGAAAAGGGTGCAAAACCCAAAGTTTTGCGTGAAGAAGAAAAATCCGCATAACAAAAGAACGGCATTTCACAGTTGAAGTGCCGTTTTTACTTGAAAAATTCATATTTATATGCTACAATAAATAAGCCGATGTTTTAATGCGGTTTTAGTTTTGCCTGTATGCCGCATGCGAGGTAACTTATCAGAGGTAACTTATTATGGAAGACAAACAGGAAATGCAAAAGGAAATAACCGGGCAGAAAAGAATGAAGGTTGTGTTTATTCGCACCAACGTTCTTTTTCCCGGGCAAATACTTAGTTTCGAACTCGATAAAAATAACGATGTGCTGCGTCTTATGGAAGACGCGCGTGCAAAGAACGAAGATATACTCGTGATCGCCGAGAAAAATCCCAACAAGGAAGGAGCGGCTCCCGATGACGCTTATTCGGTGGGTACAACCGCGCGAATTACGCAAATTTTGCGCTTGCCCAACGATAGCGGAAGAGCAGTTGTTCGCGGCGGAGAGAGAATGAAAACGCTGGAATACGTTGCCGTGGCTCCCTTTGAAGCCGTTGTCGAACCGTTCGGCACCGAACTTACGGACGACGCCGAAAGCCGCGCTCTCATAAAGCTTATTCAGGATGAATGCGCGAGCGCTCTTTCTTCGGCGGTTAAATTGAATAAAGACATTATATCCCAGGCTTCAGTCGAATCGATAGACAGACTTATTTGCGAGCTTGCGTATTTTTTATTTTTGAAAGATTCCGAACGTCAGCAACTGCTTGAAATTGCCGACAAAAAACAGCAACTCGAAGCTATTTATAAAAAGTTAATAGCAAGCCGCGAAGTTCTGGATGCGGAAAAGCGTATTTCCCAGAGGGTAAAGGAAAGCGTAGACAAAAATCAGAAAGAATACTATCTTCGCGAGCAGATAAAAGCCATTCATGACGAACTGGGCGACGACGAAGACGAAAAGGCAAGATATCTCAAAGTCGCCAAGGAAAAAAATTTGCCGCCTTATGCCGTAGAAAAGCTGCAAAAAGAAATGGCGCGTATGGATAAAATGGCGGCAAATTCGCCTGAGGCGGGAGTTATACGAACATATATCGAATGGCTTTTGGATCTTCCGTGGGGAAACGAATCGCAGGAAAATCCCGATCTCAAGAAAGCGGAAGAAATGCTTGACGCCGATCATTACGGACTTGAAAAAATCAAGGAAAGAATAATCGAATATCTTGCCGTGCACAAGCTTACGGACAATAACAAAGGCACTATTCTGTGTTTTGTCGGTCCGCCCGGAGTGGGTAAAACTTCAATAGTCGAGTCGATAGCGCGTGCTGCCGGCAGACAGTTTGTTCAGATGTCGCTTGGCGGAGTTCGCGACGAGGCGGAAATTCGCGGACACCGCAGAACCTATATCGGAGCGATGCCCGGCAGAATTTTATCGGGCATGAAATCCGCAGGCGTAAACAATCCCGTATTTTTGCTGGACGAAATAGATAAAATGTCCAGCGATTTTCGCGGCGATCCCGCAAGCGCGATGCTGGAAGTTCTCGATCCGAATCAGAACGATAAATTTAAGGATCACTATCTTGAAATCCCGTACGATTTGTCAAAGGTAATGTTTGTGGCAACAGCC
The DNA here is from genome assembly GCA_900555125.1 of uncultured Clostridium sp. GTDB lineage: Bacteria > Bacillota > Clostridia > Christensenellales > Pumilibacteraceae > Neoclostridium. The sequence goes on along the minus strand of USKH01000045.1, from coordinate 5,678 downwards.
AATACAACCGAAAGTATACCGACGCCCCTTCTCGACAGAATGGAACTTATCGAACTTACGGGGTATACGTACGAGGAAAAATTACAGATTGCAAAACGATACCTTTTGCCCAAGCAGATTAAAAACAACGGCATGTCCGATTGTATAATTTCCGTGTCCGACGACGCGCTTATGAAAATAATAGCCGGTTATACCCGTGAAAGCGGAGTAAGAAATCTTGAAAGAGAAATAGGCTCGCTCATTCGTAAGCTTGCCGTAAAACGTATAAACGACGGAATTACGTCTTTTTCGGTAAACGCGGATGATTTGAAAAGCTACCTCGGAGCGGTCAAGTTCCGTGACGACGTAAAAGAAAGCGAGCCTCTCGTGGGTGTTGCCACCGGGCTTGCGTGGACCAGCGTCGGCGGCGTTACTCTGAAAGTCGAAACCGCGCTCATTCCCGAAGGCAAAGGAGATATTATTCTCACTGGAAACATGGGCGATGTCATGAAGGAATCGTGCCGGACTGCAGTAAGCGTAGTTCGCAGTCGCATGGAAAAGTACGGTATTTCGCCCGAAAAGTTTACCAAATACGATTTGCATATTCATATTCCCGAAGGGGCAACGCCAAAAGACGGGCCGAGCGCAGGAATAACGCTTTCCACGGCGGTGCTTTCGGTTATGACGGGAAGAAAGGTTCGCGACGACGTTGCTATGACCGGAGAGGTTACTCTGACCGGAAGAGTTCTTGCAATCGGCGGGCTTAAAGAAAAATCACTTGCCGCCATGAGAAGCGGAGAGAAAACGCTTATTATTCCCGAGGAAAACCTGAAGGATGTCGAAGATTTACCCAATGAGGTAAAAGACAGCCTTGAAATTATTACCGTAAATGTGGTCGATCAGGTGTTCGAGAGGGCTCTTTTATGATAAAAAACGCCGCTTTCATGACCAGTATTGCCGATTTGAATGTCTATCACGACGTGGCGTCGGACTACGATTGCCCGGAAATATGTATGTTGGGACGCTCAAATGTGGGTAAATCGTCGTTTATAAACTTTCTTACCGGCAGAAATAAACTTGCAAAAACGTCGTCCACGCCCGGAAGGACAAGACTTATCAATCTGTTTGACATAAACAACGGACAGTTTGTGCTTGTCGATTTACCGGGCTATGGCTATGCAAAAGTCGGTAAAGCCGAAAAGGACAAGTGGGACGCGCTGCTCGGCGGATATGTCGAAACGAGCGAAAAGTTAAAACACGCTTTCGTGCTTGTTGACAGCCGGATCGAACCCACTGTTTTGGATAAACAAACGGTTAATTATTTGTATTATTGCCAAATCCCGTTTTCGGTGTTTGCCACGAAATGCGATAAATTGTCGCGCGCAGAACTCGGCCGATCGATTCAAAAAATAGCGACCGCGCTTGGAATGGGCACCGACAACATTATCGCCGTGTCGGCAATAAACAAGACAGGCAGGGAAGCCGCCGAGAAAAAAATAGAGCAAATACTTTTATCCGAGTAACAAAAAACAGCCTTTTGTAATAAAACAATACGGGAGGCTTTTTATATTATGGCAAGTAATATCAGCGCAGGAAAGATCGCCGGCAGTCCTTTGTGCGGGCTGTGCGAACGCGTGTGTGTACGCGTAAAGAAAATAACCGACGGATGCGTAAGCAGACTGACAAACGTTAAAGAGGAAAATGTCCGTCTTTCTCTTAACGGGTCGGTTGCGCCGATTCAGCCGTTTACGTTTGTTTCGGCAGAAAATATCGTTAAACCGGCAATGCAGAATCTGTCCGTATCGACGATGGAAAACAACCGCGTCAGAATTTCGTATGACGCGGCATTTCCGATAACGGTGACGTTTATCGATTCGTTGAATCGTACGTTTACCGCAACCGGAACGGTGGTTGTGCCCCGCGACGTAGTTTTAAAAATTCCGTCCGACGGAAGGGAATATGCCGTTGAAATCGACGGGAAGCTTTTAAGCAGGTTGGGAAGTGTTGACGAGAACCTTTTTACTACATTTACATGCTGTATCGCGATAATCACATCTATTGCGGTATCTGCGGATTTGCTTGTTCCTTCATACGGCGAATGCGTTTATCCGGATTGCAATAACTACGACGACGGCGCCTGTCGGACTGTGTTCAATACGCCGCCGTTCGGGAACGTAAATTCGTAGCGCGACGACTTTTGCAAAATCATTTGCTAAAAGACAAAAAAAGTGATATAATCATATACATGAAAGTATTTTCGATAAGCGACTTGCATTTGTCAATAAACAATCCCAAGCCCATGAACATATTCGGAGAAGTATGGGATGATTATCTGGATAAAATAGCCGAGTCGTGGAATGAAAAAGTTGGTAAGGACGACGTGGTGCTTATTGCCGGAGATATCAGCTGGGCAATGAAAATGTCCGAAGTTATCCCCGATCTCGATTATATAGCGTCTTTTCCCGGTAAAAAAATAATTATAAAAGGCAATCACGATTATTGGTGGTCGTCTATTTCGTTGCTTCGTTCTGTTCTGCCGCCCGATATCTACGCACTTCAAAACGACGCAATCAAAATCGAAAACGTTGTATTTTGCGGCAGTCGCGGATGGGTTTGCCCCGAGGACTGTCTTACCGAAGCAGATAAAAAGATTTACGCCCGAGAGATGATACGAATGAAACTGTCGCTCGACGGTGCCGCAAAGCTGAAAGAGGATGGCGATAAACTTGTTGTAATGACTCATTATCCGCCCTTTAATTTCCGTCAGGAAGACAGCCCTATGACCGATTTATTCGAACAATATAAAGTAGACGCGGTGGTGTACGGACACCTGCACGGTAAAAGCGTCCGCAGCGTACCCGTATTCGACAAAAAGGGAATACGCTACTATCTCACTTCCTGCGATCTCGTTAAAAATCGGCTGGTAGATATATTGACGTAACCTTTTGCCGTTAAAACACCCGGCGTAAGACCGTAACCACTTTTGACCCCCGCTGCGTATCTTGCGTTACGACGAACTTGTTTCCGAAGCAAAAAAGAAACTTTTTGCCGTTGTTTCCGAAAAAATCCGACCACCTTCAACCACGCATGAATATTTTTGACTGCAGTCCGTTTTTATGACAAAACGGGCTTTTTTATGCTTTTTTCAGGGAAAAATTCAGTTTTAATTGGATATATGTGGTCGTATATGGATAAAAATCCTAAAATAAATTACAAAAAGGGTTAAAAAGGGTTAAAAATGGTTGACAAGGGTGAAAAAGTGTGATAGAATATAGATATATTAAGAAAGGAGGTGTCGGGATTTGTTACTGTTTGGTACGTACGAACATCAGATGGATGAAAAAAAACGAATAAGAATTCCCGCAAAGTTGAAAGACGCGCTCGGCACTACTCCGATAATTATGAAGGGAAACGGACCTTATCTTGTGATTTATTCGCAGGAAAGGGCAAGCGAAGTTATCCGCAACCGTTTCGCTTCGCTTATAGACGAAGGCGGCGACGAGGATAATCCCGACATGGATAAACTTCGTGATATTACGTCGAACGCGCAGAATGCGGAAGAGGACAAGCAGGGAAGAGTAAAACTTGACGGTACATTGGTCTCTTACGCCGGGCTTAAGAAAAACGTGGTTACCATCGGAATGGTGGACAGAGCGGAAATCTGGAGCGCGGAAGCGTGGGAAAGTCGCAAAAAGAACAAAAAAGCCTGATTCCGTCGGCATAGGTGGAGAAATTTCGAAATGGAACAGTATCACATCCCGGTGATGTTTGAAGAGTGCATGGAAGCACTTTGCATCAAGCCCGAAGGGATTTACTTTGACGGAACGTTGGGCGGCGGATCGCACACGGCAGGAATTCTTTGCAGAGGCGGCAGGGTTATCGCAACCGACCGCGACGACGACGCTATCGCATATTGTCGCGAAAAGTTTGCTTCTCATCCTTTCAAGGAAAACCTGACGATAGTAAAAAGCAATTTCAAAGATTTTAACTCCGTGCTGAACAAAGCGGGAATTAAAAAAATAGACGGAGCGTTGCTCGATCTGGGAATATCTTCACATCAGGTCGATGACGCCGAAAGAGGTTTTTCTTTCCGGCAGGATGCACCGCTCGACATGAGAATGGATCGGACGCAACGTTTTTCGGCTTACGACATAGTAAACGATTGGCAGCAGGATAAAATTGCGGAAGTCATCCTTGATTACGGTGAAGAAAAATTTGCAAGAAGAATAGCAAAAAACATCTGCGCATATCGCGAAAAAAAGAAAATCGAAACCACGCTCGAACTTTCCGAAATAGTCAAACACAGCGTGGACAGTGCGTCGATGAAGAACGGCCATCCGGCGAAAAAGACTTTTCAGGCACTTCGTATAGCTGTAAACGACGAACTCGGAGGCTTGGGCGAAGTAATCGGTCACATAGTGGACAGGCTTAACGTCGGAGGAAGAATAGCTATAATATCCTTTCATTCGCTTGAAGACCGTATAGTAAAACGCAAATTCGCCGAACTTTCCACCGGGTGTATTTGCGATAAATCGCTTCCCGTCTGCGTATGCGGACATAAAGCGGACCTCAAACTTATAGGCAAGTATCGTCCGTGCGAAAAAGAGTTGGAAAGAAACCCGCGCAGTGCCAGCGCAACGCTGAGAGTAGCGGAGAAAATCGAAAAATAGGTCAAAAAAGACTAAGAATATAAAAGGAACAAGGAGCATATCATGATAACGACGAGAAGAACCGCAGTAAGCGATAAAGATTTCGAGACAAAACAGAATACCGTAATCGAAACCGATTTTCAGTCGGATTTTCAGGCGGACACCACGGCATACGTTGACCCCGTAATCAAGCCGTTAAAGGAAAAAACTTCCGTATCGGCGCGCAGAATAACGCCTGCGGAAAGTGTCGACAGCGATATTATGCCCACGATCAGACGCCGCGCCCAGAAAGGCGACAGCGTAGAAGACGTTCCGGAGGTAAAGGCAGATAAAGCAAAAGGCGAGGAACGCGTAGTTGACGGAAAGACGAAGGCGGTCATGCTTACGTATGTCGCTGTAGCGTTCGTGCTTGCGCTCATCGTGCTTGCAACCGGTTTTATCGTTACCAACCGCACGGCTCAGGTCGCAAATCTGCAGAACGAAGTAAAAACGGCTTATAGCAAAATAGTGGGACAGGAAGACGCGATAAACGGTCTTTCCGATAAAAATGCCGTAAGCATAAAAGCCGGCGAACTCGGTATGAGTAACGCGGGAGCCGCAGAAGAAATCGAGCTTATCCCTATTGCCGAAGAAGTCACTTATGATGCGAGAACCAACGGTTTCGACCGGTTCTGTGATTTTATAAGCAGACTAATCGGAGGTTGAAAAACTTAATTGGATTGTAATAGTTTAATCACTACAAGAAAGAGATTATTGTATGCATGGGCGTCGGTAGTCTTTTTCTTTTTTGTTTTAATCGGCAGACTCGCATGTCTGCAAATAAAAGAAGGTGAAATCTATTCCGCAAAAGCAGCCGAACAGTGGTATCGCGATTTACCGCTTGCAGCCGGGCGAGGAATTATTTACGACAGAACAGGTAATACGATTGCCGATAATATGACCGTGTACACTGTGTACGTCCGTCCGGGATCGGTAACCGAGCCGGAACGAGTTGCCGAAGTTTTGTCGGACGAACTCGGAGCAGATAAAGCTAAACTCGAAGAAAAAATA
>USKH01000044.1 GCA_900555125.1 uncultured Clostridium sp. | reverse complement strand
GCAGTTTTTGCAGCTTTTTGTCGTCTTGCCGGCAGACTTGTTTGCAGTCTTTTTAGCGGTCTTGTTCATGGTTTTCTTTTCGGACATAACGGTTTACCTCCTTGATTTTTTAGGCAGGGGATTTCCCTTCCGATGTTATTGTGAGCAGGAGGCGTGTTTATTATTTTAATTTTGCGCTGTAATAATCTGTAAAATAAACGCAAGGTTTTATTTTTTCAAAGAGATGAGGTATCCCTCTATATTGTCGTGTTCGGATACCGTTATTTTGTCAAAGCCCAGATAATCGGCAAGAAGCGAAAGCAGAATCGCTCCGTGACCTATTACGAGCGCGCGTTTTTCGCCCAGAGTGGGATAGTCGCGGCCGAGATTGTCCGAGGCGAAAATATCGTCGATAAGACGGTCGAGAGCGTTTTTTTCGATGACGTAGCCGTGAACGGCGTCGGCGTCGTAAGTTTTTTGACCCAGAAGCATGGAGGCAAGGGAGGTAGCCGTGCCGCCTATCGCATACAATTTGTCCGCACTTATTTTTTTATATCCGCATATTTGTTTGCGGTAGTAATTTTCGATTGCCCCCCTGTCGCTGCCTATCGCGTCGCGAACGCGCACCACGCCCAGCTTTAAGCTTTCGGCATAGGTAATTTTTCCGTCCGCTCCTGCGGTAAGCTCGACGCTTGCTCCGCCTATATCGATTACGGCGTTGTTTCCTTTGCCGCCCGTGCAACCGACGTAGCCTATTTCGGCTTCTTTTTTGCCCGAAATTATGTCTACTTGGACGGGGATGCGGCTTTCGATCATGCTTTTCAGCGTTTCGCCGCCCGGATTACGCATGGCTTCGGTTCCGAATACGTACACTTTTTCGGCTCCGGCGCGCTTTGCCAGGTCAAAAAAGTCCGCTACGGCGTCTGCCGTGCGAACCATTGCATCCCGGTTGAGTCTGCCGAGAGTGGCAAGTCCTTCCGAAAGCTGAGTGGTATTAAGTTTTTTGGGATTAACCGGCAGCCCTCTGTCCAGAAACAGCCTGACGGAGTTGCTTCCTATGTCTATTACCGCAATCATTATTTACCTACGAATAATTCTTCGCCCGCGCCGATATACCCGAGGTTTTCGCGCGCAAACTGATCGACGTACAAATCGCTGGACATATAGTCGATTTTTTCGTCGTTTTTTTCTATCTGAGCCAACATTGCGTTTTTCTGCGTTTCGAGCTCCCGGGCTTGTTTATTGAGCCCGCCGATTTTGATGAGGTTGATGATCAGCGACACCGCAAGCAGAAAGATGAAAATAATTGTTGAAATAGTTACTATCTTTATGACTTTAACTTTGTCGGACATTGTTTCGACCCTCCTTTTTAACGTTGCTTTTTCAGTATATCACAACCAAAAAAAAATTTCAAGAAAAAAAACGAAAATTTCATAAAAAAATACCGTTAAAACGATTGACATATACGACAAAAAACACTATAATTTTCGCGTTTAGTAAAATTAAACCCTGCGTTTATTATGTTTTAACCTTGTAAACCGAGAGTTTAACGCATGCGGTTGGTTTTGCGGGAGAACGAAATGATGGAAATAGGTATTAAAATAAAAGAAATGCGACTTAAAAAGCAGCTGACGCAAGAGGAGCTTGCCGATAGGTGCGAACTTACCAAGGGTTACATAAGTCAGATAGAAAACGATCTTACCAGCCCTTCGATAGCGACGCTTAAAGACATTCTGCAGGTCCTGGGATCGTCGCTGTCCGACTTTTTTTCGGAAGACGAAGAGGAACCGGTTGTTTTTCACAAAGAGGATTACTTTGAAAAAGAGAGTGAAGGCAGCGTTATTACATGGCTTGTTCCCACCTCTCAGAAAAACGAAATGGAGCCGATAATGCTGCGTCTTAAAGAGGGAGCCGCAACCGAAAAAGATCTTCCTCACGACGGCGAGGAATTCGGATTCGTACTTCGGGGCAGAATAAAGCTTGTAGTGGGCAAGAAAGAGTATTCGGCTGCCGAGGGCGAAAGCTTTTATTACCGCGCCAACAAGACGCATTATATAGTAAATACCGCCGAGAGCGAAAGCGTAGTGCTGTGGCTGTCGTGCCCGCCTAATTTTTAAGGAGAGTCACCAATGAAAGAACAAGGTAAATTCGATAAAATAATCGAAGTAAAAAACGTAACCAAGGTTTTCGAGGACGGAGTAACCGTTCTGGACGACATCAATCTGTCTATAAAGCGCGGTCAGTTTGTCACGCTTTTAGGACCCAGCGGATGCGGAAAAACCACTCTTTTACGCATGATTGCGGGCTTTACTTCTCCCACAAGCGGCGAAATTTTCATCGAGAACGAGCCTATTACCGGCGTTCCGCCATATAAACGCCCGGTAAACACGGTTTTCCAGAAGTACGCGCTTTTCCCGCATCTCAGCGTTTTCAAAAACATCGCGTACGGCTTGAAGCTTAAAACCATCGACGACCCCGAAGCTAAGGGCGGCAAAAGAAAGCTTACCAAAAACGAAATAACCGAAAAAGTCAATCGCGCATTGAAACTCGTCAATCTCGAAGATTACGAAAACAGAGACGTTACCAGTCTTTCGGGCGGTCAGCAGCAACGTGTCGCCATTGCCCGCGCAATAGTGTGCGAGCCGAAAGTGTTGCTTCTCGACGAACCGCTGGGTGCGCTCGACCTTAAAATGCGCAAGGAAATGCAACTCGAACTTAAAAGCATGCATGAAAACCTGGGGATAACGTTCATTTACGTCACCCATGATCAGGAAGAAGCGCTTACGATGTCGGATGTCGTCGTGGTAATGAACGGAGGCGTTATTCAACAGGTTGCGCCGCCGAAAAAGATATACGACGAACCTGCCAACGCGTTTGTGGCAAACTTCATCGGCGAGAGCAATATTCTTTCCGGCGTGATGGAAAAAGATTTTACGATAAACTTCCTCGGTCAAAGTATCGAATGCGTGGACAAGGGCTTCCAGAAAAACGAACATGTCGATATCGTAATTCGTCCCGAAGATATCAAAATTTATTCGGATAACACCGGAAAAGGTCAGTTTGCCGGCACGGTATTGCAAACCGTGTTCAAAGGCACGTATTACGAAATGGAAGTGGAATGCGAAAGTTACGAGTTTACCGTGCAGAACACCAAGGAATTTCTGCCCGGACAGAACGTTCGCCTCGGCATTGCCCCGGACAGCATTCATATAATGAAAAAATTGTGTACGATAAACCAATTCGAAGGTGAGATTTCCGGAGACGAAAGCGTTTGGTTCTGCGAAGCGGATTTCCCGGTCGCAAGTACGCAGGGCTTTGAAAAGAAAGATAAAGTAAAGGTGCTTGTACCGTTCGACGCGGTGGAGCTTACCGACTACGAAGAAGACGGAACGATAGGCGGAAACGTCGCTCAGACCTTGTACAAGGGTACGTACTATCAGGTTCAGGTGCATACGGATACCGACGAGGATTTTTACGTCGATACGTCCGACGAATGGGATATCGGCGACCGCGTGGGCATTAAGGCGGACCCGAACAAAATAGTTTTGCAGCCCGCCGAGGAGGACGAAGATGAAGAAGAAAAAGACTAACTTCTTTAAGCCCGGACTTTTTGCCGCTCCCTATATATTGATATGCCTGATTTTTGTTGTGCTACCGCTTATTCTCGTGCTTGTGTACGCATTTATCGGTTCGGACGGAAGCTTTACTTTCGACAACTTCAAGCGCGTATTCGTCGGTCAGGAACAGACGATATACGGCATAGTAAACGAAAACGGCACAATGCAAAGCGGCAGCTTTACGGTAACTATCCCCAGCGGTAATGTCGAATTGCTTCTTAAAACGCTGGGTATTGCGGCTCTTACCACGGTAGTGTGCCTGCTTATTGCCTATCCGGTCGCACTTGTGCTTGCGTCGTCGCCGTTCAACAAATATTTCGTGCTGTCGCTGCTGTTCATAATCCCTATGTGGATGAACTTCGTGCTGCGTATAATCGCGCTTAAATCGCTTTTGTATGTACTGGGTATATCCGAAGGGTTGTTTTCTGTTATCGTGGGTATGGTTTACGACTTTCTGCCTTTTATGATGCTGCCCATTTATACCGTGCTTACAGAAATAGACAAAAGCTATTTCGAAGCGTCCGCCGACCTCGGCGCTAACAAATTCACCACGTTTTTCAAAGTCACTCTTCCCCTGTCCGCAGGCGGAATAATGAGCGGAATAACCATGGTGTTTATGCCCGTGTTCAGCGCATACGCAATTACCAATATGCTGGGCGACAGCTCCACGACGGTCATCGGTAACAAAATAAACACCTTGTTCGGGCTTTCAAGCTCCTGGGGCGTGGGATCCGCGCTTTCGTTCGTGCTGCTCGTACTCGTGTTGCTTACCATGGGACTCAGCAGTCTTATAGGTCGCAAAACGCAGAAAACCGCACCCGTTAAAAAAGGAGGTAAAGCGTAATGAACAGAAAACTTTCGGTAGTTCTTCGCTGGCTGTTCCTTATAGTCGTCCTCGTGGCGATATACGCGCCCATCGCGCTCATAATTCTGTACTCGTTCTCGTCCGAAAAGGATATCGGCGGAGCAAACGGTTTCGGTTCGTTCACTTTTTCGTGGTATACCAAACTGTTTGAAAACGAGGAAATAATGTCCGCTATGTGGAATACCCTTATTATAGGGCTGGTATCCGCAACGCTGGCTACCATTATAGGAACGCTGACGGCAGTCGGCTTGCATTACATGAAGCACGGCAAGAAATTCATCAATTTCATGAGCGAAATTACCGTCGTCAACGCCGAAATAGTAACGGCAGTCGGATTCTTTCTGCTTTCCATATTCCTTACCAACGTCATCGGACTGCACGTCGAAAAAGGCTTGACCTGGCTTATAATAGCTCACACGGTAATAACCGTTCCGTATGTGATATTAAACGTTTCGCCCCGTCTTAATCAGCTTAATCCAAATCTTTACGAAGCGGGCATGGATCTCGGAGCGGGTCCCGTGCGCAGTCTTGTAACCGTAATATTGCCGCAACTTGTCGGAGCGATGATTTCGGGTTTTGCGCTTGCGTTTACGTTATCGCTCGACGATTTCGTCGTCACCAACCTCAATAAAGGCAGCAACGGCGTAAACACCATTTCCACTTACGTTTACGCAAGCCTGCGCCGCAAGCTCAACCCGTCGATACGCGCGTTGAGCACGATAATATTCGTTGCGGTGCTTGTCGTTCTCATTATTGTCAATATCGTTAAAAGCCGCCGTGCAAAAGCGGCTCAAAACGCAAAATAACCTTTCAAGGAGGATTTTTACCATGAAAAAATTTGTAACCCTTTTGCTTGCTTTCGTTATGATGGTGCCCATGTGGTCGCTTGCCGCATGCTCGAATGACAACCGCGCCGAGCAACTTAAAATGTATGTTCCCGGCGAGTATATCGACAGCGAAATTTTCGACGCATTCGAGGATTGGTATAAAGAACAGACCGGTAAAACGGTGAAAGTAGTTACTCCGTCCACTTTCGACGCGGTGGAGGAAATAATGACCGCAGTCGAAAAAGACCATGCCGACTACGATCTCCTGCTCCCGTCCGATTACGCCGTCGAACAGCTTATTAAAAAGGATTTGCTTGTCAAAATCGACGCCGAGCGCGTAAACGTAAACCAGGTTTTCCGCCCCGAATACGTCGAACGCGCAAAAATTTCCGATCCGACGCTCGAATATTCGGTTCCTTATATGTACGGAACGTTCGGACTTATGTACGACTATTCCAAAACAGGAAAGCATATCGACAGCTGGGATGCTCTTTATGGCGGAGAATATGCCGGTAAAAGCGCAAACAAGGATTCGCTTCGCGAAGCGGTAACCAGCGCGGCAATCTGGAACAACGCGTCCGAGCTTACCAAAGACAATCCTTACGACAACAAGAAGATTCAGTCGCTTTACGACAGACTGCCCGACACCTATACCGCCGCAATCGCAACGCTTAGTTCCACCAAGAAAAACTATCTGTGGGGCGGCGAGAGCATGAAGTTCGACATGGCTTCGGGCAACACAAAGGTTCAGGTGGCTCTCATGTGGTCGTGCGACGCAGGCTATATCATGAACGATTACGAGGACGACAACGGAAACGAGCATCAGGGCAACAGAAACCTGTGGTACGTCGTTCCCAAGGAAGGCGGAAACATCTATCTCGACAATTTCGTCATTTCCAAGTACGGCAAAAATCAGGAAGCCGCTCAGTATTTCCTCGAATTCATCTGCCGGAAGGAAATTGCAATTAAAAACAGCGAATACGCAGGAGCAATCAGCCCTGTAAAAGCAGCTTACGATCAGCTTTACGCCGAATATTATGCCGACGAAAGCATAGGTGAAGGCGCAGCGGAAGGCTGGAGAGAAATGTATCTCGATATGCTGTTCCCGTCGGAAGAAACGCTTGCGCGCTGCGGAACCATGCGCGACTTCGGCAACAAGGACGGCACGATAAGCGAAGCGTGGAGCAATGCCCGCGGCTGATTTGAAACGGGAGTTTGCTTTCGCAAAAGACAGATTTCGTCTGTCTCGATACAAACGTAATTATTTTATGAATGAAGCAAAAATCAAAGAATTTTACTACGACGCGGTAGTGGTGGGCGCGGGACATGCCGGAATAGAGGCTGCTCTCGCGCTTGCCCGTACCGGAAACAACACGCTGATACTGTCGGTTTCTCTCGACAATATCGGCTATCTTGCGTGTAACCCCAGCATAGGCGGCACGGCAAAAGGACATCTCGTGCGTGAGGTAGACGCTCTCGGCGGACAAATGGGCATAACCGCAGATAAAACGCTTACGCAGCTTCGTATGCTCAATTCGTCCAAAGGTCCCGCCGTATGGTCGCTGCGTGCTCAGGTGGATAAGTACGCCTATCACAACGAAATGAAACGCGTGCTGGAACACACCGAAAATCTTACCGTCCGTCAGGGAGAGGCAAAAGAGCTTATCGTCGAAAACGGCAACATAAAGGGCGTCAAAACGGTGTACAACCTTATTTACTATGCGCCCGTAGTCGTGCTTGCGTGCGGCGTGTATCTCAATTCGACCATTATAGTGGGCGACGTGTTCTTAAACCGCGGTCCGGTTTGTTTTGCCAGAGCCGAGTATCTTTCGGATAATCTCCGTCATCTCGGATTGGAAGTTCGTCGTTTCAAAACCGGAACACCCGCGCGTATAGACGGCACCACCGTTGATTATTCCGCGCTCGAAGTACAGAAGGGCGAGGACGATATATATTCGTTTTCGGTGATGAGCAAAAAGGTTCATGCAACCAAAAGAGTGTGCTATCTCGGCTATACAAACCAAAAAACGCACGAAATAATAAGAAACAATATAAATCTTGCGCCCAAATATGCCGGTCTTATCGACGGAGTGGGCCCTCGCTATTGCCCGTCGATAGAGGATAAAGTTGTGCGGTTTGCCGACAAGGAACGCCATCAGTTTTTTCTCGAACCCGAAGGCGAAGGAACGGTGGAGGCGTATGTCCAGGGTATTTCCACGTCGCTTCCGGCGTCGGTGCAGTACGATTTTTACCGCAGTATACGCGGATTCGAAAACGTAAAAATCATGCGCGATGCCTATGCCATCGAATACGATTGCATAAACCCGCTCGAATTGTACCCCACGCTCGAAACAAAGAAAATTAAAGGTTTGTTCTGCGCCGGTCAGATAAACGGAACCAGCGGCTACGAAGAAGCTGCGGCTCAGGGTATTGTGGCGGGCATCAACGCGTCTCTCGAACGCCGCGGAATGGAACAAGTGGTTTTTACCCGCGACAACAGCTATATAGGAGTGCTTATCGACGACCTTGTCACCGAAGGTACGCAGGAGCCGTACAGAATGATGACTTCCCGCGCGGAATTCCGCCTGTCGCTTCGTCAGGACAACGCCGATTTGCGCCTTACCGAAATCGGACGAAAAGTCGGGCTTGTGGACGACAAGCGTTATCGCAAATTCTTAAAGAAAAAGCGCGATCTTGCCGTCGCCGAAAAAATGCTGGACACCGTAGTGTCGCCCAAGGAATATGCGCCTTTGTTTGACGAAGCGGGCGAACCGGTGGCGAAAAGCGGACTTACATACCGCGACATAATCAAACGCCATTCTATAACGCCGGCTATGTTCAATAAGTACTTCGACGTATTTAAAAAAATGTCTGTTGACGCCGAAAACTGTCTGTTCGTTTCGGTAAAGTACGACGGGTATCTTGCCCGCGCCGAAAAAGCCCGCGCCGAGCAGAAACGACTGGAAAACACGCCGCTTTCGCCCGATATAAACTATATGACGGTGGAGGGACTGCGCCTCGAAGCGCGAGAAAAGCTGAATAAAATAAAACCGTTGTCCATCGGACAGGCGGG
>USKH01000043.1 GCA_900555125.1 uncultured Clostridium sp. | reverse complement strand
CGAGGACACAAATATGCAGATCGCGATACAAATAATAGGTTTTATGGGCGCATTGCTTGCGATAATTTCTTTTCAGAGTAACCGTCACGGCGTCATTATGGCGTTGAAAACGGCAAGCGAAACTGTTTTCGCCGTGCAACTTATGTTGCTTGGAGCGTACACCGGCGTTGCGATGAATATTATCGGCAGCGTAAGAAACCTGATTTTTGCCGCGCTGGTCAAAAAAGGAAAAAGCACTACTCCGTGGATTATCGTTTTCTCGGTTTTAACCGTCGTTTTCGGCGTTCTCACATGGGCGGGACCTATCAGCCTTCTTGCGATAGCGGGCAAGCTTATAACAACGGTTGCATACGGAATGAAAAATCCTTCCGGCGTACGTCTTCTGACAATTCCGTCCTGCCTGTGCTGGGGAGTGTACAACGCGCTCAACTTCTCGCTTGCCGGGATTTGCACCGAAGCGTTCTCGCTTGCGTCAATAATAGCGGGAGAGGTTCGTTACCGTAAATTGCGTAAAACCGGGATGCTTTCCGGGAAAAAAGAAAACGTAGTAAATGCGTCCGTAAAAGAAAACAAGGCTTTCTGAATGTTCCCGGGTTTACAAACAAACAGAGTTGTTACCAAAAAACGCTTCCGTATGATTTTTTTCGGGAGCGTTTTGCATATAAATTTTATTCTTCTGTTTCGTCTTCGCGTGTATGACGGGAATAAAAGCGTTTTTCCAGTAAGCTGAAGGCCGGTTGATTTACGTCGGGCGACAGTAGTTCGGTTAAAAACGCTATTTTTGCCGTTTCTTCCAGCGCAACGGCATTGCGCACTGCGTCGTCTGCGTTTTTTCCGAATGCAAATGCCCCGTGCGAGCGAACAAGTACTGCCGGCATGACGTCGGGAGTGAATGAAGCTACTTCGTCCACGATCGAACGTGCCAGATTCTGTTCGTAATTTTCGGCATAGTCGTGTTCGTCAAGAAGTCTTGCGCAAGGAATGTCGCTGCCGAAAAAGTCGGCGTGCAATGCTCCGTAAAAGGGAATATCGCGCCCCGCCTGAGCAAATGCCGTCACAAAGGGCGAGCGTATAAGCGCAAGCGAATCGAGTTCGGCAAAATTGCGGTACAGCTCTATGTGAATTTTAACGTCGTCGGTGGGTTCGCCTTTGCCTTCGACGATATTGCCCATAAGGTCGATAAGCAACATGTCGTCAAGCGACAATTGATCGTAATCGGCGCATGCGGGACGAACGACTATAAGTCCGCTTTCCCTGTCGATAACGCTCACGTTTCCGTATCCGAACGAGTCGAGATTGCGGCTTTTCAGTTGCAGATTTGCGCTAAGCGTGCGTATTTTCAGTTCTCTCAGCATCGGCTTTCTCCGTACGTTTTTTATTAAGTATATAGTAAAAAACATGTATTGTCAACATTTTTTACCGAAAAACGCAAAAGCTTGTTGACATATTCGTACAATTTTAGTAAAATGCATAATCGAAGGCGCAAAACGTGCTTTTAACTCTGTTATTCAAGGAGATTTTTATGATTAAAGCGGTTGTTTTCGATTTGGACGGAACGCTTATGAATACGCTCGACGATTTATTTACGGGCGTAAATCGTGCGCTCGAAAAATGCGGCTATCCGACGGTAGATAAGGAAAAAGTGCGCTTGTCTGTGGGCAACGGAGTGGCAAAACTGGTTGCCCGCTGTATGCCCGCCGGTACCGAAGCCCATTTCGACAGGGTTTTGCGGACATTTAACCGCGAATATGCGCTTTGTAAGGACGATCACACCGCGCCATATCCCGGAGCAATTCAAACGATGAAAAACCTTAAAGCCGCGGGAATAAAAATCGCGGTCGTTTCCAATAAAACCGAAAGCGCGGTTAAGGCTTTGTGCGCCGAAAAATTCGCAGGAGTTTACGATATCGCTGTCGGCGACGACGGAGTTCGTCCGTTAAAGCCAGCTCCTCAGCCCATTTCGTTTGCGCTCGGTAAGCTCGGCGCGGATAAAAGCGAAGCCGTGTACGTAGGGGATCAGGAAGTGGACGTTCTGACTGCAAGAAATTCCGGGTTGAGGCTTCTGGGCGCAGGATGGGGTTTCCGCGGAGCCGAAAAACTGAAGGCGGCGGGTGCGGAAGAAGTATGTGCCGATTTTGCCGAAATAGAAGAGAAAATTTTAAAAAACAAGGGTTGTTGAGCTTAAATAGTAAAAATGTATAGTAAAAAAGTCGGCTTTTTGCAAACAATATGGTATAATAGAACATATGAAAACTATTGAAAGCAAAAAAGACAAAGTATTGGAAATAATCGATAACGTCGTTTGTTGCGTGTCGGCGGGAATTTTTGCGTTCTGTCTCGTTTGGGCAATAGTCTGCATGTCTATGGGAATCGAATCGCCGATAAACGGCTACGGCTTGTATCGCCCGATAGAAATTATGCAGAGGCTTGGCGGTTTGGCGGCAGTAATGCTGACTTTCGTAATAAAAAAGATAGGGGTCAAGCTTCCGCCGCATGTCACCATTCTGTATAATATTTTCGTCGTGCTCACGGTGTTCGGCGGTACTATAATGGGACTGTACATAAACACCGAGTGGTGGGATAAGTTCAATCACACAATAAGCGGCGTGCTTTTGGGCGTAACAGGCATGTTTTTTGTCAATTCGCTTACAAAGGACAGTCGGAAAGTAAACGGATTTTCGGTTTTTATAACAGTTTTTTCGGTTGCTCTTATGTGCGGAGCCGTGTGGGAAATATACGAATATACCTGCGACGGCATTTTCAAACTTAATATGCAGAAATTCATGAACGACCTGACCGGCGAAATGTATATCGGTCACGAGGCGCTTAAAGATACAATGGGAGATATTATCGTCGACGCGCTCGGCGGACTTATTTCCGGTGTGGTCTGTGCGGTTTTATCGGTCAGAAATATCGAATTCGTGCGCAGGTTCAAAGTAAGCTATCAGTCCCCGAGAGAGAAAAAAGACGCGGAATATCTCGTCATCGAAAGGGAAGAGGACTGCCCCGAACAGCTAAATATGGCGGAAAGTACGGAAAACGCTCAAGAATAACTTGTCATTTTTCTTTATATGTGCTAAAATAGAGACAGCCTGAAAAGAAGCGCAAGCTTTTTTATGGGAGGTCCGATGAAAACGAAAGATAAAACAACATTAAAACTTTTGGCGATGTGCGCGATGATTTTGTCGTGCCTCGCCTTTTCGTTAATTGCCGTTTCCGTGCGCGCCGAACAAGGAGCCCCGCGTGAAAAAGTGGCTTTGCCGCAGCTTGTTCAGTCGTGTACGTACGACGGAACGGCTAAAAAACCGCAGACGGGCAGCCGTTACTGCGTTCCCAACGAGGACGCGTCGTTTACCGTTGCGGGAACTTATTACGTTAAAGTGCGCCTTGTCGACACTTCGCGCTATTGCTGGGAAGACGGCACCGACGGCGAGCAAACCATTGCTTTTACGATAGAAAAAGCAGTGTTTGACCAAAGTTCGCTTGTTTTTTCCGATCAGACTTTCGTCTACGACGGGAAAGACCATTACATAACGGTGGAAGGTCTGCCTTCGTTTGCCACGGTGCTTTTCAAAACGCTGAAAAGAGACCCCGGCGTTTATAATTCTATCGTGCAGATTGACCTCGGCGACAACTACGAAAATAGATTTATCGAGCTGACCGGCGCAAAGCTCGTTATTTTGGCGACTTCGGTCCGCGACGGCGATTTTACTTTTATTAACGAAACGGGTTTTTCTTCCGAAGTTAAATTTCATGCAAATGCCGGCGAAGCAAAGTCGTTTGAAAGAAAACTGCCGTCAGTGGGTACCGTATATGTCGCGTGTGCGCCAAAAGCTACGCTCGGCGGCGAAAATTACGACTTCGGCACAGGTAAATTCAAGTATAAATTGCCCGTTCCCACGCGTTATACCGGCGTTAAAGCATATGTAAACGACGGAGGCAAGGCAAAGGAAGTCAAAATCGATTGGGAAGGGCAGTCCGCCGTGTTCGAAACAAACAGCATGAGCGAGTTTGCCATTGTCTACACGGGAATTGTGGCTGAACCCCCGCGCTTTTTGTGGCTTGAAATTCTGCTTGGCGCGGCAATAGTCGTCGAAGCGGGATTTATAGTCTCGTTCGTGCTTAAATTAAAAAAGCTTAGCTGCGGAAGTAAAGCCGAATAAAAAAGAAAACGCTCCGCTTTCGACGCGGAGCGTTCCCAAAAGGAAAGGAGAGTATGAAACGAAAAAGCCGTTTTTCGTTGTAGATTATTGCCGCGTGTGTTTTGATTTATACTCATAATTGCAAAAAAAAATCGCGACAATCGAAAAAACCGAAAGGAGATTAAAAGTGATATTAAGTTCAGCATTGACTTTAATATGCTCGCTCGGAGCGGAAATAGGCGTTATAGCTTCAGAAGCCGTTCTCGTAATAGCGGGAGGCGCGGTTCTTATCGTGCTTGCAAGAAAACTTAAACCGCGCGAAAAGAAAAACGTTCCCGTAGTGCTACCCGAACTCGGCGAAGAACGTCCGGTGTGCGCCGGGGATGCGCCGCAGGAAGAAAAACAAGCGGAAAAATCTGCGGATAATTGCGAAAAGGAGCAAAAAGAAGTCCCTGCGCCCGAGCAGTCGGACGAAGGAAAGGAAACCGCAAAGGAAATTTCGGAAGAAAAAGATTCCGCGCGGGAAGAACAAATCGGACAGTCGCAGGACGAAAACCCATCCGAGCAAAAACAAGCTCAGCCCGAGCAGGAAGAGGCACAAGAAGAACAGGCTCCCGTAGCCGAGCAAGCGCCGCCCGCGCCCGCCCGCAGAAGTGCAAGGGAGATATTCGCCGCGTACGAGAAAGCCGCCGGTATCGAACCCGAAGAGCCGCCCGTTCGTCAGCCCGACCGCGAACAAATCGAACACGAACAGGACGTAATGGAACTTAAACGATACATGCAATCGCTGAAAAGCGGCAACGTTTCGCAAGAAGAACACAGAAGAACAATGGGAGACCCGTTGCCCGTTCAGCCCGAAAGCGGAACGTATATAAATCCGTCGCAACCGCTTCAAAGCGACGGCGGCACATATGTTCGCCCGGATAATTCGGTCAAAAGCGAGCCGGCAAAATATATCGATCCCGCAAATCCCGACAGGAGCGGCGACGAAGGCTTTGCGGCGTACAATCAAACCGATTCCGCATATCTTAAAAAACACATCGAGCAGGAACGCAAACGCCATGAAGCTACGGCTCATGCCGAGCAGGAAAAAGTGGACTGGAATCGCGTAAAACAGTACAATTCGGCAATTTTGTCGATGGGCGAAATAAAACCCGACGACGATAAAAACAAATAAATTAAGAAAAATCGCAACTGCGTTATTTTAAAAACGTAATTGCGATTTTTTATAGAAAAGTCGCGTTGAACATAGCCTCGACTTTACTTTATACTGATTTTATTTTTTGTTCGTGCTGCCGAAACCGCCGTTTCGCTCTTCGGTAGCATTGTCGTCGACCGTCTTGAAAAACTGAACGATAATGCCCTGAGCAAACGCTTCGCCTTTTTTTACCGACAGCGTTTTGCCTTCCTTAGAGTCGTTGGTTATCTTGATGAAAATATGCCCCTCGTTGTCCGACCCCGAATAGTCGGCGTCCACAACGCCCAGAGTATTGTCCAGTTGCAATCTGTACTTAAAGCCAAGACCGCTTCTGGGCGCAATCAGAAGCACTTTGTCGTCGTCTAAAAGCACGCGAATGCCTGTCGGGACTTTAATACTTTCGCCTGAGGCAAGCGTAAAGTCGAACGGAGCGAAAAAGTCGTAACCCGCGCTGTTTTTTGTGGCGCGTACCGGTAATTTTATGTCGTCGTAAGCGCAATTATCGCTTATGTCTGCGGAAAATCGACGAGCGGATATTTTTTCAAATTTATTCATAAATATTTACCTCTTTTTTGTTGATTTGTCTTTTGTCGGCGGATAACCGAAGTACGCTTTATGAGCGCGGTAAAAAGTCGTATAGTCGTCGTAGCCGGCTTTTTCGGCGGCGGAAGAGAGCGTGTCGCCCCGCGTTACGTATTGTCTGACCGCAAAAAGGCGTTTAATCCGCACGTATTGCATTACCGGGATATCCAGATTTTTACGGAACGCGTGTTGAAGTGCCGAACGTGACGAAAATAATCCTTTTGCTATGTCGTCGGTGGACTGAATATCGCTTAAATTGTCGGCAATGTATCGTATCGCGCGCGAGCAAAGCGATTCGTCGGGCAGGTCGGTTTCGATTTTCGGAGCGGACAGCAGAAGAAGAAAAATTTCGGTCAGCGCCGCGTCTGCGTAAATAGCCGAACGCTGTTCGTTCATGTCGCGGCAAAGCGAAAGAAATTCCTGCGCTTTCCCGGTGCTTTCCGGATAGCTTTCCGACGGGAAATAATTGCCCATAGCCACTACGTCCTCAAGGAAGCCCTCATACGGAAACAAATCTTCCGAAAAACTGAACACCGCACGGTCGTACGTTTTCATGTCTCCGGGCTTTAAGAAGTGGTACTTGCCCGGAGGAATGAGAATAGAGTCGCCCGTTTTTACCCGATAGGTCTTGTCTTCGACAACATAATCGCAGTCCGCCTGAACAAAGAAAATGTACTCGTAATGGCTGTGACAATGCTTTTCAAAGCGTTCTCGCGGAGGATCGGACATTTTGCATCTTTCCATGGACAGATAGCGGCTTTGTATTGATTTGACTGTTTTGCTTGTCATAGCTTTATTATATCACACAAATGCGCAAAATGCAATGTTTTTTGAAAAAAAGACCAAAACGCTATTGAAAAATTCTCTTTGCCGTTGTATAATTAAGAAAAAATCGCATAAGGAGGCAAATTATGTTTATAGGAGCGCAATTATACACGGTGAGAAAATATCTCGGTAGCAACGAGGGAATAGACGAGGCTTTTCGTTTGTCCCGGGAGGCAGGCTACGACTGCGTTCAGTATTCGGGCGCGCCGGACGGCGGCAACTTCGATCCGGATTTTCTCAAAAGCGTCATCGACAAGTACAATCTTCCCGTAACTTTAACTCACGTTTCGTTTGACAGATTATTGCAAGAAACCGAAAACGAAATAAAAAAGCATATTGCGATCGGCTGCCGTAATATAGGAATAGGCGGTGTTCCCACCGAAAAAATAGTGGACGAAGGAAAACTTGCCGAGGTTGCCGAGCAGCTGAACCGAATTACCGATAAAATAAATTCCGCCGGCTGCAAATTCTACTATCACAACCACTGCATTGAGTTTTATCGCTTAAAAAGCGGGCAGACTATTTTCGACTATCTTATCGAAAAGGTTCCGGGAATGAATATTACGCTCGACACGCACTGGGTTCAGCGCGGCGGAGCGGACGTGGTTGAAACTATAAATCGCCTTCACGGAAAACTTGAGTGCGTGCATCTCAAAGATTATAAAGTAAACGAAAAATGGGAAGCGAAGTTCGCTCCCGTGGGCGACGGAAATCTCAATTGGAATAAAATTCTGCCGGCGTTTGAAAAAGCGGGAGCAAAGTATGCGTTTGTCGAGCAGGACGATGCCGAAAACTACGGCGATCCGTTTGACTGCCTTATAAGAAGCCGTAAAAATCTCGAAAAACTGGGGTATCCGATATGCCGCAAATAACGCTTTGCGCATTTGCCGACGAAAGCGGCGCAAAAATAGAAACACAGATAGAAAATCTTTTGGAAAACGGCATATACAACGTGGAGCTGAGAAGTGCCGACGGAATAAACGTGGGCGACTTTTCGGAACAAAATGCTCGCGAAGTATACGAAAAATTTTACTGCGCCGGAATAAAAGTGTGGTCGCTCGGCTCGCCGCTCGGTAAAATCGGAATTTCCGAACCTGAAGAAAAACACTTCCGGCTTCTTGAAAATCTCGTGCGCACGGCAAAAATCGTGCATACCGACAAAATACGAATGTTTTCCTATTTCATGAAACGCGAAGAATACGATTTATATCGCGGCGAAGTTATTTCACGCCTTCGTAAAATGGTTTCGTACGCCGCGGATAACGGAATTACGCTATGCCACGAAAACGAATCGGAAATTTTCGGCGCAACCGTGGACAACTGCGCATATATCTCGGATAATGTTCCGGGAATTAAAATCGTGTACGACCCGGCAAACTTCATTATGTGGGACGAGGATATCGACTACGCGATCAAAAAGCTGTACGACAAAACTTTGTATTTCCATATTAAGGACGTTATCCGCCAAAGCAAGACGATAGTTCCCGCCGGATACGGAGACGGACAGATAGACCGCATGATTAAAATGTTAAAAAGAGACGCGACGTTTACGTTGGAGCCGCATTTGCATGTGTTCGACGGATATTCGGGAATAGACAAAAAACAGCTTAAAAACAAGTTTACGTACGACAGTCAGCCACAGGCGTTCAAAGCGTCGGCGGACGCATTCAAGACAATTCTTAAAAACAACGGTTATAAAGAGGAGAATAAAGGTATATGGAAAAAGTAAGATTCGGCGTAGTGGGCGTGGGTAATATGGGCTCGCAGCACGCGCGTTCGCTGCATTCGGGGCTGGTTAAAAACGCAACGCTCGCCGCGATATGCGATATAGACCCCAAAAAGCTTGAAAGTTTTAAAA
>USKH01000042.1 GCA_900555125.1 uncultured Clostridium sp. | reverse complement strand
GCAACTCTACCGAGGGGCATGTCGCTTGCGTCTACCAAATACCACTTACGCTCGATATTTGATTCGTTAGCCATAAATGTTTTCATGGTATTAACCTCATATTTATTTTTTAGCGCAGAACGCCGAAATTTCACGCTGACGGCTTTCCACTGCTATCGCGGAATTCGTTTTTCCTTATGCAGAGGGCTAATCGGCATACAAAAAAGAACGCACTCACACGAATGCCCTAATATTTTACTACATAAGAAAATTTATGTCAAGCAATTTTCGGTGTTTATTCGTGTTTTTTGGCGTTTTTTTCACGTTTTTTTGCTTTTCCGACCGCAACGTGCTTTTATGCGACGACGACAGAGCAACAAAAGCCTTCCCGTGTTTCCGCGCTGCTCTTTCTCCTTTTTCTTTCGGGCGGCTTTTCTTTCTGTTTGTTTGTAACGAAAAAACGACGCCCGCGAAAAACGAACGCCGTTTGTTTATCATTTGGTTTTAATTGCGCTTCTTTCTTCTTTGTGAAGAGTATGATGGCGATTGCGGCAACCGCAACCAATGCGATGATGCCGATGGTCCAGCCTACTGCTGCGCCGCAACCTGCTTTTTCGGTGCTGTCGGCAACCGAAATTTCATACGTTGCCGTTGCGCCCTTGTAAGTTACGGTTACGGTAACCGCGTCGGCAACTGCGGAAGTATCGAAGCCGCTGATCATATCGGAAGTTACCGCAACGTTTTCCTCGATTACGGTTTTTTCGCCGTCTTTATCCGCATGAGTGTAAGCCGTGAGAGTAAGACCGCTTACGTCCACGCCGTCGCCTTTACGATATGCAAGCTTTGCGTTTTCGGTGTTAAGTTTGATTTCGCCGACATTGGACTTGGTTTCCGATTCAAGCTTCTGTCCCACGAAGAAAGGATCATTGTCGCCTTCCAGTCCGTTGAGGTCGTAGAAGAACGTGTATCCCGAATATTCGCCGTCTGCTTTTCCGAAGAACACGAGGTAATCCGCCTGAATGTCGGTCATGAAAGTAGCTTCGGTAACGTCGGAATAGACAATAGTATCGTTTGCGCCCGTTAAATCGACGGAGTGCAGTTTAAGCACGCTGTCTTCGGTCATAACGTAGAAGAGCTTATCGGTGGTATGATTTACGACTTTTGCGCCCGCTCCGCTTGCAATCACTTTAACGCTGCCGTCGGGAGCGTACAACGTAAGATCGTTGTTGGAAGAAGTGGTTGCGTTTGCAGACGTGAGAACAGCGTATACCGCATTGGTATTTACGCCGATACCGGGAACAAAGCAGTTGATTGCGGTTGCGGATTTAATTGCCGAAGAAGACAATACGGTTCCGTCGGACTCGAAAGCACCCTCATACTTTTCTTCTCCGTGTATTTTCTTGAAAGACTGACTGCCGTCTACGAAGTAATTGTACATGTCGGTTGCGCGTATCTGCATAATTCCGCCTACGGTCATTTTATAGAGGAGCATTCCTCCCTGTACGTCAAGAAGAGCAGCGTCGCCGCCGTAATTGAAGATGGTGTTTTCGCTACCGTCCGGACGAACGAAAGACATAACGGTGTCTGTACGATAGTTATCGATATCGCTGCCTTTGGTTCCGTAGTAAATGAAGTCGTATACGGTGTCGGTGGGAATATTGTAATAATATTCGCTTTTTACGGGCATCAGAACGTCGGTCACTTTGTCCGCGATTATTTTCTTTTCGATAACGTCACCGGTCTTTTCGTCGATGAGAACGCTCATGATTCTGTCGCTGTCGCCCGTTTCGACATAGTTGAGATAAATCTTATTGTCGTAGCAATAAACGCCGTAGGGCTTTGATGCGTTTGCGGTTTCGCTGGTGAGCAGTTTCTGCGTTTCGCCGGTTGCAAGGCAGACACGGTAAAACTCGTTGTAATCGGTCATAACCTTACCGGACTTGTTTTTCTGATTGCAGGGGCTTACAAAATAAATGTAGCCGTTGTATGCATAAAGTCCGCCTTTTGCATAGCCGCTCGTTCCTACCGTTTTAGAAGAAATAAGCTCTACGTTTACGACGTTGATTTCTTTGTTGTCGTAGGACGTGCCTTTTTCGGATACAAGACGGATGCCGCTTTTTGCGTCGCGTTCTATTCTGAACTTTGCCGTGTTCCCGGTTTTGTAGTCGCCGTTTACAAGCTTGTCCCCGTCGATTATAACGCTGCCCTTGATATCGGTCATTTCGCCGGTGAGCTCTGCACGATAGAGAGCGCCTTTGATAACCTTGCCCGCAACGTTGTTGGTTGCGTCGGTATCTTCGTAGCCGCGCGTTCCGTTGATAAAGTACAGGTAGTTTCCGTACTGCACGACGCTGCCGCCGTTTCCGCTTATCGAATAGTTGAAGTTCTGCGTTTTAAAGTCGACTTTATCAACCTTGGACGCGGTTCCGCAACCTGCAAGACCGAGTACGCATACGAGCGCAATGGCTATAATTGTTACGATTTTTTTCATCAATGCTGTTACTCCAAAAATTAAATCATTATCTATTATAACCAAATCGGCGACATAAGTCAACTGTTTTATGATTATCTATTTGAAATTAACTGCATTTTCGTACTTAAAATATCTTTTCCGCTCCTCAATTCAACTTAAAAAGGCAACCGAATGCGTATTGTCAAAAAGGATCGCGCACGCTTTCTCCCGTTCGAGCGTCCTGATATAAAAGCCACACTCCGTCGCCGTCCTCTTCTTCAGGGTCGAATGCCCACCACCGCGCTCCTTCGCCAAGTTCTTCGGGCGGAAACGCGGCGTTTTTCCCCGGTAAGCCGTATGCAACGTAATCGGGTCGGGAACCTATAATTCCCACGACGTAATACCCGTTTTTTTCGTACGGAACTTTAACCCATTTCGTGTCCGGCATTTTGTTTTCAAGCACGGTCATGCGTTCGGCAGAAGAGAAAAGTTTTTGTATTTTCGGACGTATTTCGTCGTAAAAATCAGCGGCGAGCGGCACTATTTTGCGGCGACGAGCGGAAATCAAAGCTTCTTTGTTTTTCACGGAAATCGATTTTTTCTCTTCTTTGTCTGCAAAAGCGGTTTCAGCGGTCGGCGCCGTCGCTTCCGCACACGAAAAGTTTGCCGCGCAAACGGGAGCGGTGCAAGCTTCGACATTCAACACGTATTTTTTTTGCAGCGCGAAAACTCCGTTCGCTTTTTCTTGAGGCAAGACGTTTTCTCCGCACAGATAAGCTCGCGACATTGCCGAAAGCGTGCGATTTACGGCTGTGTGATTTTCGTTGTCGTACTTACGGTTTAATCCGGGCATAAACAAATATTCCTCCGGGTAATAATTATTTTGTGCTATCGCTTCGTCGTCGTATTTTGCCGCCGCCACAGTCTGATTCTTGCTGCCCGCGTTTTCAGGCTTATTGTTCTCTTTTTTCGGAAAATCGTCTTTTTTCGGTACATACTTCATCACTCCGTCGGTCATATTTGCATGCCACAGGCG
Source organism: uncultured Clostridium sp. (assembly GCA_900555125.1). GTDB lineage: Bacteria > Bacillota > Clostridia > Christensenellales > Pumilibacteraceae > Neoclostridium. Next base: position 5,152 of record USKH01000042.1, on the reverse strand, counting down.
TTTGGCGGACCTGGTTCCGTACAACACGGCTTTGCGCGAAGACGCGTCTATAACCATATAATGCGCGTTTACGCTCGGGGCGAAAGGCAGCACGAAAGTTTTTCCGTCTATTTTGCGGACAAACACGTTTTCGCCGTCGCGAACGGCAAGATACAGCGTTTGATTTTCGTCCGGCTTCAACCCGCACCGCAGCGTACTTCCGTAGCTTGTCGTTTCGAGCGTAACGCAACATCGTCCCCTCTCTCCTGATAAAATAATCGGTATTTTTTTGTAATCCACCTTATTTCTCCTTATCTGCGGCTTTATAAATTTATATGAACAAGCAGGCATAAAATTGCATACGCAGATGTTTTTACTTCATTTTTAAGAAATTCGGTCAAGTGTTTTCCGTATTAAACACAAAAAAGGAACGACACCAAATCGTTCCTTTCTCTTTTTTATTCGGTTAAATGCAATTGCACGCGGTTTATATCGGGCGAAAATATTTTATAAATTGCCGTTTACGCCCGAATAAGGCCCGGCTTTTTTCTTTTTGCCCGTTATCGTAAAAATCAACAGAGAGACCAGCATTAGTACGGGGAAAATTATCGCGGACAAAATGCCTTTTTTAAGGTCGTCGCCGCATGCGCCCGACACAAACCCGGCAAGCGTGGGTCCTGCCGAACAGCCGACATCGCCGGCAAGTGCGAGAAGCGCAAACATAGAAGTCCCTCCCCACGGCATTTCGTTTGCCGCCTTACTGTACGTTCCCGGCCACATAATACCCACCGAAAAGCCGCAAAGCGCACATCCCATAAGACCGACGGCAGCATTGTTCACAAGCGATATGAGCATATATGAACACAAACACAGACATGTACTTATAATCATAAATACGTCGAGTTTCATTTTTTCGCCGAATTTTCCGAAAATAAGACGCGATAAACCCATCGTAAACGCAAACATCATAGGTCCAAGTAAATCGCCGAGCGTTTTGGAAACGTTAAGCCCGGTTTCGACAAACGCGGAAGCCCACTGACTTACAGCCTGTTCGCCGGCTCCTGCGCATACCATCATAAGCATAAACAGCCAGAAAGTTCCGCTTGCGAACAGTTTTTTCAAAGGCGTGGATTTACGATCTTCTCCCCCGAGAGTATAAATAGGCACGACCGAGAACAAAAACACGTTGAACACGGGAATAATCGCCCATAATATGGCGAGAACACGCCATTTTTCTATGCCGAACAAAGCAAAAAACGCGGTGGACACAAGCACTACGCCCACATGTCCCCAGCAATAAAACGAATGCAGAAGGCTCATTGCCTTTTCCTTGTTTTCGGTGGGACAGGCTTCTACTATCGGACTTATAAGCACCTCGATTAAGCCGCCGCCAAGCGCATAAACAAACACCGAAATCAGAATCCCTACAAACGGATCGGGTGTAAGTTCGGGCAAAAATGACAGAAGTATAAGCCCTCCGCCCGCACATACATGAGCTATTATCGCACTCGTACGATAGCCTATTTTATCGATAAGCTTGGTACTGATTGCGTCGATACACAGCTGAATTATAAAATTAAGCGTAATGAGCAGCGTTATTTTTTCCATAGGGATGCCGTACGTCGAACAAAATGTAACAAACAACAGCGGAATAAAATTGTTTACGATTGCCTGAGTTATGTATCCCGTATAACACGCCCACATGGTCGCCGTGTAGTTTTTTTTCATGGTCAATTCCTCCCGCCGGTGCGATGAAGCAAAATTCTTACTTTATTATATCGCGATTATGGCCGCGCGGGTGACTTTTTGGTTAATTATTTTGAGAAAGCACTCCGGGATAGCCTTCCACAAGGTCGTATTTGTCTATCGCGGCGCGCACTTCGTCTGCGGTTATGTTTTCAAGGCTCTTGTGAGCTTTTGCCGCAGCCGCTATCACCGCACCCACTCCTTCGCCTATGCACGACACTATAGGCATGATGCGGTACGACGCCTGAGCTTCGTGCGTGGACGAGATACATCTTCCGGCAACCAGCAGATTGCGCATGTTTTCGGGCAGCAGCGCACGATACGGAATAGTGTAGTATTCGCCGGCGGGAATCCAGTAGTGCGAAGTTCCGCTTCCGTCGGGAGAATGAATGTCTATGTCGTAATTGCCGGCAGCCACCGCGTCGTCGAACTTACGGCACGAAATTATATCGTCGGCGGTAAATTCATAAACGCCCTTTACCATTCTGCTTTCGCGCACGCCGATTTCCACCGATGACGACAAAAGCGTGGCGTTTTTGCATGAAGGCGCATTGTCTCGCAAAAAACGATACAGTTCCAACATTTGCTTTCTGCCCTCCTTCTCGGCTTTGCTTTTTTCAAATGCGTCCACCGGACTTTTAAGCACGCGCGTGGAATTAAGGTGCAAAACACTGTCGGTAGTCGTGCGGAAAGCCAGAATATCTTCGCGTGGATTTATAAATTCGCCCGCGGCGAGTTTTTTCTTCCACAGTTCGTTTACGGCGGCATGATCTTCGGCAAAAAAGCGCTTTACGTCTACGTTGCCCATACGGAAACACAGCGTCATAGGCTGGCATTTATTGTCGTTTTCGCGACCCACATGAAATTCGCAACCGGAAAGCACGGACAAAAGCGCGTCGCCCGTAGCGTCCACGAAATAATCGGCAAATATAGTTTCTTTGCCAAACGGACCGCCCACGGTTATGTTTCTTATTCTGCCCTTGTCGACAAGAACGTTTTCCAGCGTGGCATGAAACAAAACATCGACGCCGTAATAATCGGTCATGTCGTCAAGTACGATTTTTAAAAACTCTTCGTTATAGGTGGAGCGATCGGACGCCAATACTTTTCCGCCTTTTTCGCCGCCGTCGGTAACGTCATAAATGCTCAGTCTGCCCAAAAATTCCTTGAAAAGACCGCGGTTCAGCATTATTTTAACGTTCTTTTTCCTCATTTCGTAGCCCATGAAAGGCAAAACGTAGTTAAGACTTGCCGCGCCGCCCAGCGTTCCGCTTTTTTCGACCAGCAAAACTTTAAGTCCTTCACGCGCAGCCGAGCAAGCCGCCATGGTTCCGGAAAAACCTCCGCCCACCACTATCGCATTATATTTTTCCATATCCTTACTCCTTGTCCGGACGACATAAAAACGCCGCCCGTTTCTCTTTCTACATTATAGCATTTTACAAAGCTTATACAGCGAAAATAAAATTAGTTTATTATTAAATTTATGCCGCCACGAAAAAACCGGCAGTTCTCTCTTTTCGGGAAAATGCCGGCGGTTCTCTCGGTTATAAAACGCATTTATTATCTGTTTTCGGTAAACTCGACAAACTTGTCGTAATTGGAAACGTTTGCCTCGTCGGTGTAGCCGATCACGGTTTCTATAAGAGCTGTCTTAGCCTTAATTGTTTGGTCGTCGTACTCGCCTCCGATAAGGTCGTCGATTGCTTTTTCAGCAACCTGAGCGGCTGCGGCAACCATACCTTTACGATTGTATTCGTTGTACAGGGTAACCTTATAGCAAGCATCTTCGATTTTCGGCGATTTAGCCTTAATAAGCTCGCCTACCGATGTTTTCAGCATATCGGTGCAGTATTTGCCTTCAAAAGCAGAGTAAATTTCATACTTTTCGATAAGCTGTTCGGGCGTGAGCGTACAGCCGTAAGCCATAACTTTCATTTCTTCGACGTATGTGTTTGCCGTTTCTTCGAGTTTTGCGGCATAAGCGGATACCGCAAGATCGAGCTGAGCGTTAAACCCGGTAAGATCTACTCCTTCGAGCGTTTCGGGCAGGCATTTTACAATCAACGCATATACTTTTTCGAGTTCGAGCATCCTGTCGTACAACCGATCGAGCGTTGCTCCTTCGACGTCGAATTCGGACATTGCGGCGATTGCGGCGATAATCGAATTTTTGGTGTCGGCTTCGCCCGCTACTCTCTTGGCAATATAAGCCGCGAGTTCGGACTTGCGGTTGCTTGCGAGATAATCAAGCTGAACGGCAGTAAGCTTGTCGTACTTATCATTGAGAGAGGTAAGCTTGCCGCTTTCAACGCTTGCCGCGAAATCTTCCGCCGCCTTTTTATCCTTTTCGTAATCGGCTTTGAGTTTTTCGGGCAGAAAAGTTGCGGTTGCTCCGCCAAACAGCGAACGCTTTACGTAAAACGCATTGAAGACCATTGCTTTTTCGCTTTCGGAAAGCGCGTTATAAGCGTCCGCCGCCTGTTCAACGGTGCCGAGATATTCTGCAGTGAGCGCATAATTTTCGACAATAGCTGTCATAAGTTCGCGAACCGAAGCGGAATTGTCGTAAGCGGCTGCAAGAGTTTTCATATCCAGGTTGTAAGTATACTCTTCTCCGTCGCAAAGAGAAAGCGCAAGAAGGCGAACGACGTCGTATTCTTTGTTTTCGTCGTAAACTTCGTTCGCGGCGAGATCGTACGTGTAGACAGACAGCGTGGGCTTTCCCTCGGCGTTTTCGGTAAGCGGAATTTCCATTTCGATTGCCGCAAGCGGATTATTGACGCCAAGCATCATGGGAAGCATTACGCCGCCCGTTCTGCCGATAGCGTCGATGAGCGTATCCTGCAAATCGTTCCAGAACAGTTGGTTGAGAAGGTCTACCATGGCGGGGCTTACGCCTAAGGTGAGAACGCCTTCTTCGTAATTTCCGGAAATAATCTGAGGCAGAAGTTCCTTGATTATCGGAAGCAACATTTTAACGGTATCGATATTGATCGCGGCGCTGTCTTCGTCAAGCGTTGCGGCTTTGTTAAGTCCTCCGAGTTTTTGGAAATAAGTGATTTTTTCATCCTTGGTTATCACGAAATACGCGCATCCGTCTTCGACGACGATTCTGACACTGTCCGCCTCGGAAAACGCTCCGAACCATTCGGGAAGATCGCTGCCGAACGCGGAAGCCATGCCCATCAGGCTTTTTATGTTGCTTGCGATTTCAATGTTGATTTCGGCTTTGAACGCCTTTACGGGATTGGGCTGAGCAGCGTCGTATGCCGCGCCGATTTTCACGATTGCGCCCGGCTTTTCGCTTGCCAACGAGCCGCCGAGATATACTTCGACATTCTTCGAGAACGAGATTTCGCTTTCGTATTTATCGAGATCGGCGGGCAGATTGTATTTTTTATCGGAAAGCGCAAGTTCGGCGCTT
>USKH01000041.1 GCA_900555125.1 uncultured Clostridium sp. | reverse complement strand
TCTTGGATTATATCGCAATCAAAACAGACAATACGGAGGTATAAAATGGCATACTACAAAATCACAACAGACAAAAAAGGAAATCTCAAAGCAAAAATTCAAGTTTACGGAAACGATCTCGATTCAGGTGGTAAAAGATTGTATACAAAAACAGTCTATAACACCGACGGTCTGACAGAATCGAAATTCAAAAAAAGCGTAGATAGAATGAGCGTGGAATTTGAGGCAAGTATCGAAGATTCATATCGTTCGGGAGCAGCAAGCGTTATGAACGGTGTTCTGACGTTTTCACAACTCTCGAACGAATGGATAATTGCGCTTGAAAACAACTTGTCAGAAAGCTATTATTTGCGCGCAGTCGAAGTAAAAGAAAAATTCGAGGCGTATTTGAAAGAGCAAAAACTCTATAATCGCCCTATTTCAGACATTAAGGTTCGCGACGTGCAAATGTTTCTTAATTCATTTATGACGAAAAAACCTGAATTTACGGGTATGGTTCAACTCAAAGAGCCTTTGCCTAAGAAAGTAAGTTTTCGCGAATTGGATAGAGAAAACATCATTCCACGCAGCACCTCTTACTACCTAAACCATCGCGAAGGACGAATTTCAAAAGCGGTCGCAACGAAAATTTGCGAATACTACAACTTGGAGTTTGATGATTATTTCGACGAAATCGTCAAAATCAAACAGTATTCGCAAGAAACTATCAAGGGTTACAGACGAGTTCTAAGAACTATCTTTAACGAGGCTGTGCGCTTTGAATGGATAACGAAAAATCCCGTTTGCGGAACAAAAGTCAGTGCCGGTAACAGCAATACGTCTTTGAGACCTGTTACGGAAAAAGCGGTATTTTCAATCGCTGAAACAAAGGAATTTCTTAAGGCGGTAGATTCTCTCGGAGAAGAACACATTAACAACAAAATTATGATTAAGCTTATGCTTTTAACGGGTATAAGAAACGCAGAATTACACGGTTTGCGTTGGAGCGACATTGATTTTGAAAAGAAATTGATTCACATCAAACGCAACCGACTGTATTCAAAAAGGCTTGGCACTTACGAAAAGTGTCCGAAAACAAAGACTTCCGAGAGAGATATTCCGCTTTCAGACGGACTTATTGCCGATTTGAAAGTATATATGGATTGGTTTCGCTTGGCTGACGACGACTTTGACAACAAATTGGACAACTATTATCTTGCAGTAAACATTATGCGAGAACCGGAGTCCGTTCATCATATAGGCTCATGGCTTAAGAAATTCGAGGAAAGAAACGGTTTCAAAGCCGTAACTTGTCACGGACTTCGACATACCTATTGTAGTATGTTGCTCTCTCAAAACGTGCCCATTCAGACCGTTAGTAAGTATATGGGACATAGCGACTCGAGCATAACTCTACAGGTTTATAGCCACTTCATACCAGACACGCAAGAAAAGGTTGTAAACGCAATCAATCTTATAGAAAGTGAGGAATAAAATGTACATACCACGATTAAGAAGAATAAACGACGTTCTCGCAGAAATGAAGAAACGCGATCCCAAAACAGCATTAAAATGGCGAACCGTTCAATATATGATAAAACAAGGTGCTATTACGTCCATTAAATTTGGCGACGCTTGGCTTATCAATATTGACGAACTCTACAACTACTTCACAAAGGCAGGCAAAAATGAATAAGTTAGTAACAAGCGGATATATAGCAAAGCTATTCAAGCAAGCCGATAAAAACACAATTATCCGACGACCGAATTTGCGACGTTTTGCAGAACAAAATGACGTCGAATACTATGTTCACGATACTGCTTGGCTTATAAACTTTGATGATTTTATGAGTAAAATAAACCCGCAAGGCGAACAAGTTAAGTGCGAAATGCCGCTTCTAAGGAATAAGCACGACTCACTTATTCGTTTTAATCGGACTCATAAATATGCCGTTGATAAGCATACAATCGACAGATGCACGGCATCGGATAACGTATCTAAGTTTCTGCACGGAAGAATATGGATTATAAACTACCGCGAATTGGAAAAAGAGATCGAACGTAGAGTCGAAGAAGGCTCAGAAAAGAAACGCGAAAAATTATGAAACAGACATTATAATAGCCGAGGGTATTGAAACTCTCGGCTATTTTTATGTTGGACATAAATAAAAGGAATCGTATCGGTCGATGCGATTCCTAACGGAAGTGGCGTCGGATCCCGGGCTCGAACCGGGGGCCTTGCGCTTAGGAGGCGCACGCTCATATCCAACTGAGCTAATCCGACAGATACATTATATTTTACTCAATTTGCCTGAAAAATCAATGGTTTGAAGTTCATCAAACAAAAGATATTTAATGTTCTGAAAGACAGTTTTAGCATTGAAAACTATGCCAAAACTATGCCAAAACACCACTCAGCACAATATATTGACTTAAAATTGTCGTCGAAACACAATATATTGTGGTTTTTGTAGGCTAAATCCGCACCTTAGGAGTCGATTCTGAGCCGCCAAATTGCTCTAAAATAGGCAATTTTCTTGCAAATCACGCACTTTTGTGTGTATTTTTCGTCTATTTTGCCCCGTTTTTTATGTTTCAAGCATCAATTTTCATATCTTTTAGCAATTTCTATGCCAAAATCTATGCCAAAACTATGCTGTTTTGAAAATAAGGGTTGGAGTTATCCAGCACTACTTTTTCACTAAAGAAAAAATCAACTTGATACACTCACGTTTAGATTTTAACACGACCTTCAACGAATCTCAACCCAAATGAGAAATTCTCTTATGTTCTTCTTCCAAAAAATCAAATGCTTGTTCCATTTTAGGAATGAAAACTCATAAAACGGAAGATATTTTATGACTTGGAAGATACTGTCGGCATTGAACACTATGCCAAAACTATACTCGAAATGATTTTGTTTCTATATATTGATTTTGATGAGCGATAAAAACACAACATCTTGTGGTTTTACACGGCTAAAATTCACCCTTAGGAAACCGACGCTCTATCCTGCTGAGCTACACGAACGCGCTTATAAATCCTCAAAACAAAGCGCGCAAGCCGAGAAATCCGCGACCGCGCACTTTTTGTTCCGAGTTGTTTATTTCATCGCAGTAAGCGAAAATTACAGTCCCTTATAAACGACGTATTCGATTCCGTCAACCGTTTCGTTATCGCTGAGGCGAACGAAGTTCTGACCGTTGGCGATGTATGCGCCGAGCTTTTCGATATCGAATTGATCGGCTGCGATATAAATTTTAATATTTCTTACAACATTATATTTTTCTGCTTTGTAGGTATTTGCGAAGAGATAACCCACTTCCGCCGAGTTTTTCGCCGAGGCGGCAAGTGCCATGGACGCAAGATAAACCTTACCAAGGCTATTACATTCGTAGAATGCGTTGCTGCCGACGGAAAGACGAGCGTTGGTTGCGGGAATGTGTATTTGTTCGAGTCCGCTTCTGCTGAATGCCAGCATAGAGATTTTGGTTACGCCTTTTGCAAATTCAACCTTTTTGAGCGACGAGCAACCATAGAACGCGCTTACGCCGATAGTCGAAAGTTTATCGCAATCCTGCAGGTCGATGCTGCTGAGCGACGAGCATTTGAAGAAAGCGTAACTGCCGATGGTTTTAAGTCCTTCGGGAAGCACGACGTTAGAAAGCGAAGCGCAGTTTCTGAATGCGTCGTCGTTGATGGTTGTGAGCGAAGACTGAGACATGTCCACCTTTTTAAGCGAACCGAGTCCGTAGAAAGCTCCGTCTTCCATCGTCGTTACTATCGAAGGAACGGTGATTTCCGATTTCGAGGTAGCGCGGATAAGCTTTCCGGTGGAGATCTGAACAAGGCAGCCGTTTTCCGTAGAGAAATAGGGATTGTCCTTATCTACGGTGATAGAAGAAAGATTGTAGCAGTTTTTGAACGCATTTAAGCCGATTCTTTCGACGTTGCGACCTATTACCACTTCTTTAAGCGAAGCTGCGTTGTAGAAAGCATATTCGCCCAAAGCGGAAATATTATCGCCGATAACGACTTTTTTAATATCGCCGAGGCGGTCGTTCCAAGGACGTCCGTCAACTACGTCGTTGCTGGATTCGTAAAAATAATCGGGCCAGTCTTCGGCAACTTCGCCATCATTGAACAGATAGAACGAACCGTCACCCATCAATCTGTACCCGAGAGTGCGTTCGTCTACGTCTACGTATCTTTTCATGACTACGTGATTGGAGCAGCCGGTTGCGACAAAAGCCACACAGACGGCAAGACAAGCGACAATAAGCATTTTAAATTTCTTCATAATTTTCACTCCGTTAATATTGAAGTTCTTGGTTTTCTCGTTACATTATAACATAAAGCAAAACAAAAATCAACAGATTTTTGCGCGCTTGCCGATATTTTTTAGTGTATTATCACTTTAAAACGACAGCCGAGCAGCTTTCGACTTTTTCCTTTTTCTTCCCGCTTATCAAATCGACGGACAAACTCTGTAAAACGTAGTCGTTTTCCGAAGCGTTTACGATTATTTCAAGTCGGTTTTCGCCCTCTTCCCTTATAAAGCGGAACACTTTTTCGGGTGCGGGCAAACGCCTGAAATCGCCTTTACCGAGCGGAGAATAGTTTTCTTTTCTGATTTTGCCGAGCGTGCGGTAAAATTCGACAAGCGATTTGTCTTCTTTGCCCCACGGATAACAACGTCGGTTGAAAGGATCTTCGAATCCGTCCTCGCCCGCTTCGTCGCCGTAAAACACGGTGGGAATTCCCGGCAGAAAATACTGTAAAACGGCGGCAAGCCTCAGCTTTTTTGCAGCAATGTCGTAATTTTTTATTTTTGCAACGCTTCGCTTATCCTTAGAGGAAATATCATCGTATTCGCCGAAAGCCGTTATTGCGCGCGGCGTATCGTGCGTGTCGATAACGTTCATAAGCGCGTGCAAAACTCGGGCGGGATAATCGTTTATTAGTTCGCGGATCACGTTGTCCAGCTTGTCCGCATTCCCTCCGCAAACAAAATCGAGTATCGCGTTTTTGAGAGGATAGTTTGTAACCGAATCGAGCTGCCTTCCCGTCAGATAATTTCGTTTATATCCGTACGAATACTTGGTTGCGGCGTTTTCCCATACTTCTCCCAGAACAAGCGCGTCTTTTTTTGCCGATTTTGCCGATTTCGTCAAAGAATACAAAAACTCGTCGGGCAGTTCGTCGGCAACGTCCAGTCTCCATCCGGCAACGCCCATATCGATATAACGGCGGATAATTCCGTCCTCGCCGTTTATATATTGATTGAACGATCGGTTGTTTTCGTTGACGTCGGGAAGAATTTTCACGCCCCACCAACACTCGTAATCGTCGGGATAGGAACGGAATTTATACCAGTCGTAATAGGGACTTTGCCGCGAATTGTACGCACCCGCCCCGGAAAATCTGCCGTTTTTGTTGAAATAAACGCTGTCCGCGCCCGTGTGTGAAAACACGCCGTCCAATATGATTTTTATTCCCTTCTGCTCGGCTTTCGCGATAAGCCGCGAAAAATCTTTAAGACTTCCGAAATCGGAATCGGTAAGACCGTAGTTTGCGGTATCGTATTTATGATTGGAAAATGATTCGAATATCGGATTTAAGTATATAACCGATATTCCCAGCGACGCGAGATAGTCCATTTTTTGGGCTATTCCGTCGAAATTACCGCCGAACATATCGCGGTTTTCCACAATATTGTCCGCATTCGGTTTGTACGTAGGAACGCCGCCCCAGTCGTCGCGATAAATCATATCGGGTTTTGTTTTCTTTCTCTCTCCACCGATTGCGAATCTGTCGGGAAAAATCTGATAGATAATTCCGCCATACAGCCATTCGGGACTTTGATACGCCTTTTCGTATGCGGTTATTGTCCACTTCTCGCCTTTTTCGGACGGAAGAAGGTTTGCTCCCGCATAAAACTCGGTTGCATCCGCGATAAAATAATAGCGGTAAAGCCCTGTTGTCGTAATGCAAAGCTCAACCGAAAAACGGCTGCCGTTTTTTTGCATCGGATAGGCGACGATCTGTTCGCGCTCGCCCTCTTTTTTCATCATCAATGTGACAAAATTCGCCTCGGACCAAAGCGAAACGGTAAAAGGGAGCGATATTTCTACCGCTCCCGTTACGCTTTTGTCTTGTTTGTTTAACGGATCGTAATTAAAATACATTATGCGATTATTTAAGCGGCGCGATATGCCAGATGTTATGCGCATAGTCGCTTATCGAGCGATCTGCAGCAAATATACCGGCTTCGGCAATGTTGACGAGTGCCATTTTGTTCCACTTTTCCTTGTCGAGATATGCTTTTTCAATTTCATTCGATGCGCGGAGATAGTCGTCGAAATCGCGCAAGCACATATACGGGTCGGCAACGTAATTGGTCCCGACCGCAAGATAGTCGGCAATGTCGGCAAAACTCTGACCGTTGAAGCCCACACGCAGTTCGTCCACCACTCTTCTTATCTGCGGATTGGACGAATACAATAGCGAAGCATTGTAGCCGCGCTTCCATTCACGCTCGACTTCGTCGGCTTTCAACCCGAAAATAAATATGTTGTCGTTTCCGACGCGTTCGCAGATCTCAACGTTTGCTCCGTCCATAGTGCCGAGAGTAAGCGCGCCGTTCAGCATAAATTTCATATTGCTGGTTCCGGACGCTTCTTTTCCGGCAAGAGAAATCTGCTCGGAAACTTCGCTGGCGGGAATCAGATGTTCGGCATTGGTGACATTGTAGTTTTCAAGGAACATGACGTCCAGTTTTTCCTTTACCGCAGGTTCTTTCTGAATTTGCGCCGACAGGCAGTTTATCAGCGAAATTATACGTTTCGCGTGATAATATCCGCCGGCGGCTTTTGCTCCGAAAATAAATGTTTTGGGCGTAAAATCGACATTCGGGTTGTCTTTAATGTCGAGATAGTACTTGATTATCTTCAAAACGTTGAGCAACTGACGTTTATATTCGTGTAAACGTTTTATCTGAACGTCGAAACGGGACTCCGGATTGAGCTTAAAGCCCGAATAATCGGTGATATACTTTGCGAAGTCATGTTTGTTGGCAAGCTTTATTTCGTCAAGTTTTTGAAGCACCTGTTTATCGTCCGTATATTTTTTCAGCCCGATAAGTTTGGACGCGTCCTTTATATATCCGGTTCCTATAAGATCGGTGATAAGCGAAGCGAGGCAAGGATTGGACTGATTAAGCCATCTTCTGTGCGCTATTCCGTTGGTTACGTTTGTAAAACGTTCGGGCAGAATGGTGTAAAAGTCGTGGAAAACACTGTCCTTTATTATTTCCGAATGCAGCGCCGAAACACCGTTTATGCTGTGCGACCCTATTACACAAAGGTTTGCCATGCGGATCTGTCCGTTGCCGATTACGCACATAGAGCGCAGTTTGTCGGGTTCGACATCTTTGTGTTCACCCATAAAACGCGCGTCTATTTCCTTTACTATCTGGTATATACGCGGCAGCTTGATCCTGAACAAATCTTCGTTCCATTTTTCGAGAGCTTCCGCCATAACCGTGTGATTCGTGTATGCGATGGTGTTTACCGTCATATGCCATGCCTGTTCCCACGAATATCCGTATTCGTCGAGAAGAAGGCGCATAAGTTCGGGAACGGCAAGCGCAGGGTGCGTGTCGTTTATATGAATAGCCACTTTGTCCGCAAGATTGTCAAGCGTATGATATACCTTTAAGTGGTCTTTTATTATCGACTGCAAGCTTGCACTGACCAGAAAGTACTGTTGTGACAGACGAAGTTGTTTGCCTGCATAATGCTCATCGGAAGGATAAAGCACTTTGGAGATAATTTCGGCTTCCGATTCGGCGCGCATAGCATTCATATAATCGCCCTGGGTGAACGATTTCATGTCGAAGTCGTTTACGCCGGTTGCTCGCCACAAGCGAAGCACGCTTACTCCCTTGCTGTCATAGCCGCTGACCATTACGTCATAGGGGATTGCTTCGACAATCGAGGCGTTCTTCTGCTCGACATGCAAGCCCTTCTCATCCCAACGTTCTTCCAGAGTTCCGCCAAGCTTTACGACAAAACTTTTGTCCGAACGCGGCATCATCCAGACTTCGCCGGTATCCAGCCACATATCGGGCAGTTCAACCTGTTGATTATCTACTATTTTCTGCTTGAAAAAGCCATAGTCGTAGCGTATGGAAAAGCCCATTGCGGGATAGTTGCCGGAAGCCAGGCTGTCCATAAAGCACGCGGCAAGACGGCCTAATCCGCCGTTTCCCAGTCCTGCGTCGGCTTCCATATCATACAACTGATCGAGAGTTATGCCCGTATCGGAAATAGCTTCCTGCACGACTTTCGTAAGACCGAGATTATATAGATTGTTTTTAAGACTTCTTCCTATAAGAAATTCCATACAAAGGTAGTAAACTCTTTTACTGCCCTTTTTGCGGACACTCTGGTTGAATTCCTGTTTCTTTTTTAGTAATATGTCACGAAGAACAAGCGCAACCGCCTTATACATAATGAGAGGCGTTGCGTTGTTATACGTCGTCGCATAATATTTTGTGAGTTTATCGGTTATCGCGTCTTTAAGCGACGTTGCGGTAAAATCCATTGTTTCCTCCGAAGTAGCGTAAAAATTTACAAGACTTCCC
>USKH01000040.1 GCA_900555125.1 uncultured Clostridium sp. | reverse complement strand
ACGCGCGGCGAAGGCAATTGACGAATACCTGAAAAATATTTAAAAAGACTGCTGATTTGCTTGCTTAACTGATAAAATTAATGTATAATAGAAAAAATTTACCTTGACGAAACCGTTTTTTTAAAAAGGGTTTTCAGTCAAAATCGGAGAAGAAATGGCGAAATTTTATAACGAACCTTGTCACACTTTTAACGAGTATTTATTGATTCCGGGTTACACTTCGCCCGAATGTGTTCCTGTTAACGTCGACCTTTCCACGCCGCTTTGTAAGTTCAAAAAAGGCGAAAAGCCGATAAAACTCAATATTCCCATGATTTCGGCTATAATGCAGTCGGTTTCCAACGACACCTTAGCAATCGCGCTCGCCAAAGAAGGCGGAATGAGTTTTATTTACGGCTCGCAGTCGATTGAAGACGAAGCAAGAATGGTCGCGAGAGTTAAAAATTATAAAGCGGGTTTCGTTGTGAGCGCATCTAACCTCACGCCGGATAACACGCTTGCCGACGTTATCGATCTTAAAGAAAGAAACGGATTTTCCACGATAGCGATCACGGACGACGGTTCTTGCAATGGTAAACTCCTCGGTATCGTTACGAGCAGAGATTACAGAGTGAGCAGGATGAATCTCGAAGACAAGGTTGCGGATTTTATGACTCCGCTCGGAAAATTGATTACGGCTCCGGCAAAAACGTCGCTTAAAGAAGCGAACGACATTATCTGGGAGCATAAACTCAACTCTCTTCCCATTGTGGACGATAAGGGTAATCTTATGTATTTCGTATTCAGAAAAGATTACGCCGAACATAAAATCAACCCGAGAGAGATCCTCGATGAAGAGAAGAGATATATGGTCGGCGCGGGTATCAACACGCTCGATTATGAAACGAGAGTTCCCGCTCTCGTAGAAGCGGGCGCGGACGTTCTTTGTATCGATTCGTCCGAGGGTTACACCTGCTGGCAGAAAAAAACCATCGAATTCATAAGAGAAAAATATGGCGATAAGGTTAAAGTCGGCGCGGGAAACGTTGTCGATAAGGACGGATTTTTGTTCCTTGCCGAAGCGGGCGCGGATTTCGTCAAGATAGGTATCGGCGGTGGTTCGATTTGTATAACCCGCGAAACGAAAGGAATCGGCAGAGGTCAGGCAACGGCGGTTATCGAAGTTGCCAAGGCGAGAGATGAATATTACGAAAAAACGGGAATTTACGTTCCTATTTGTTCGGACGGCGGTATCGTTCACGATCATCACATAACGCTCGCGCTTGCGATGGGCGCGGATTTCGTAATGCTCGGCAGATATTTCGCTCGTTTCGACGAAAGTCCCACGCCTAAACTAAACATCAACGGTACTTACGTTAAGGAGTATTGGGGCGAGGGCAGTAACAGAGCGAGAAACTGGCAGAGATACGATCTCGGCGGCAAGAACAAACTCGCGTTCGAGGAGGGTGTCGACTCTTACGTAACTTACGCGGGTCCTTTGCACGATAACGTCGAAAAGACTTTGTATAAGATCAAATCGACGATGTGTAACTGCGGCGTTACGAACATTCCCGATCTACAGGAAAACGCAAAACTTACGCTCGTTTCTCAGACGAGTATCGTAGAGGGCGGTTATCACGACGTTATTCTCAAAGGCGGAAATACAAAGATATAATCAGAATTGAAAATGTTAACGGGTTACCCGAAAAGGGTAACCCGTTTTTATCGTTTGATTTTTTATTTAAAATTCATCAGCCGATTTTAGTAACGTTCGTAACGAGATTGTTAAGCGTTTCGCTGTTCGTTCCGGGGTTTCTCAGCGTTAAGGTCGATTCGTCGGTGACGTTAAGAATATGAAGATTGGCAAGGTTTGCAACGTCCGTTGTCGCCGCTACGGTTTGCTGTGAAAGAGTTGCGGGAATCTGCGTTCCGTTAAGGTAATAAGCCAGTTCGGCCGTGCCGGTCGCACCCGTAACGTTTGCGCTGTAATTTATAATATACGTTCCCGGTTGAAGAGTTATCTCCTGATTGTTGTCGGCAAGGGTTGCCGATTCGTTGTTTGCAGTAGCCGTTCCGGCTGTGAGCGTAGCGTTTCCGCCCGCCGTAACCGTTTCGTTTGTTGCGGTAAATTCTGCGCTTTGAACTTCCGTTCCTGTCGGCCCGGTAGGTCCGGTAGGACCTGTTGCACCCGTTGCTCCGGTTTCGCCTGTTGCGCCGGTAGGACCTGTGGGTCCGGTTGCGCCCGTTGCACCCGTTTCGCCTGTCGCTCCGGTAGGACCTGTGGGCCCGGTAGGTCCGGTAGGACCTGTTGCACCCGTTGCTCCGGTTTCGCCTGTCGCGCCGGTAGGACCTGTGGGGCCGGTTGCACCCGTTGCTCCGGTTTCGCCTGTCGCACCGGTAGGACCTGTGGGACCGGTTGCACCCGTTGCTCCCGTTTCGCCTGTCGCGCCGATAGGACCTGTGGGTCCGGTTGCACCCGTTGCACCCGTTGCTCCGGTTTCGCCTGTTGCGCCGGTAGGACCTGTGGGCCCGGTTGCTCCTGTGGGACCTGTAAATCCCGTAAGTCCGGTTATTCCGGTCGGCCCGGTAGGACCTGTCGCTCCTGTTGCCCCCGAAGGCCCGGTCGGTCCTGTCGGTCCTGTTATTCCGCCGGCGGGCCCCGTCGGCCCTGTCGGTCCGATAGGTCCGCGCGGTCCCGTCGGACCTATTAACGGATTTTTCCTGCAACAAGGTCTTTGCGGTCGAGCGTTATTTGCGCAATTTTCGTTCGGTCTGTTGCAGCCGAATAAAAGAGTGCATAAATCGTCAAACATATTATCTCCTTTTTGTTTTATAAATTATTCGAGCGCGATTTTGCAACAACAAAAAAGCCTCTCATATTTATATTATGAAAACAATCGTTTTACTGTCACTCATATTGCGTGTCGGCATATAATATAGAAAGCGGGGCGAGTATATGCGCATATCGGTATGTCTGATAGTAAAAAACGAAGAGGACGTTATCGAAAGATGTCTTGAATCTGTTAAAGGTTTTTCCGATGAACTTATTGTCGTCGATACGGGCAGTAGTGACAAAACCAAAGAAATTGTGAGAAAGTTTACCGATAAATTATACGATTTTGAGTGGATTGACAACTTTTCCGCCGCGAGAAATTACGCGTTTTCAAAAGCGAAATGCGATTATTTGTTCTGGCTCGACGCTGACGATATCGTGATGCCGGAGGACGCAGAAAAAATAAACAATCTGAAAAAATCGGAAGAATCTGCCGATACTTATATGATGAAATACTATGCCGGAACGGACGAAAAAGGTAATCCGTCGTTTGAATTCTACAGAGAACGACTGATGAAAAATTGTCCGCTTGCGCGGTTTAAAGGGTTTATTCACGAGTGTGTACCGCCGTTCGGCAGAATTGCATATTCCGATATAAAAGTCGTTCATAAAAAAATGCGACCGTGTTCGCCGACGAGAAATCTCGACATTTTCAAACGCAACATAGAAAAAGGCGCTGTCCTTGATTCAAGAGAGCAATATTATTACGCAAAGGAATTTTTTTATCTCGGTGACTATAAAAAGTGCGTCGAAGAACTTGAAAAATACTTATCCTGCAAAAATCTTTATCACGCAAACGAATGGGACGCATTGCTTTCTCTTTTCATCTGCAATGATAAGCTTGGGAGAAAAGACTGTGAGAAATATCTTTTTTGCGCGCTCGAAAAGTTCGGTCCGGACTCAAGAACGCTTTGTTTGCTCGGGGATTATTACAAGAAAAATCTCTCGCTCTCTATGGCTGAAAATTACTATAAAATGTCGCTTATATGCAAGGATGAAAACAACGGTTTTTTTCATGAAACGAAGTACGATTTTATCGAACCGTGTTTAAGACTCGTTGCGCTTTTGTTTGAAAAAGGCGAATATCGGGAAGCGAAAGATTATCACGAACTATGCAAAAAGAAGTTTCCCGATAATCCGAGCGTTGTGTTCAACGATAAATTTTTTGTTTAAAATTCAAAAAACAATTAAAAATTCTTGACTTTCGTTTTGAATTATTGTAAAATGAACAGGCTTGATAGGGGAGTGGCTCAACGGTAGAGTAGCGGTCTCCAAAACCGTAGGTTGCGTGTTCGAATCGCGTCTCCCCTGCCAAAATAAAGCGTTTAGTTGAAAGACTGAGCGCTTTTTTAGTAAAATTACACGCAACCTGTAGGTTGCTTAGTGACGCGATTGGCATTGCATGCAGCAATCGCTATTCCGCGGCGAAGCCGCTTACGAATGACGTCTCCCCTGCCAAAATAAAGCGTTTAGTTGAAAGACTGAGCGCTTTTTTAGTGTAGTTGCGGTTGCTCAAAACGGTTTCAATTATGTTGATTTTGTATAAGCAGTACAGCTTACTAAAAAATCGCCATTGATAAAAAATGCGCCCCGCGAAATACGAAACGCAATATAATTTTGTGGCAGATATTACAGGCACAGTAAAAGCACTGCTATTGCTCCGAGAATTATACCTATCCATTGTTTAAGCGACAGCTTTTCGCGAAAAAGGATCATGGAGGCAACTACAACGATAACCAGACTGCCGCCGTTTAATATCGGGAATAAAACCGCAGACGGCATTTTTCCGGACAGAAATAAGTTTATAGCGTTGCATGCGGCGACGCAAATTCCGCTTACCACCCCCACTATCGCCGTCGGCAGCCAAATTTTTAATGCGGAGCCGGAGTTGTTTACAAAAACCCGCCCTTTATCTCTTCTAATCGAAAAAGCAAGCGTAATCAGCGACGCGACGGTGGAAATTTCAAACGCAATAACTAAAAATGCATATAGCTCGCTTGCATGTTCGGACGATTGGTGAATTTTTTGCATTATTCCCACTCCGCCCGTGAACAGCATTGCGATAAGACACATAAAAAGCCATTTAAGCGACGTTTTAGTCTTGCTATCGTCTTTTTTTACCGAGCAAACAAGACACACTATCATAAGCGCGATGCCGATTATTTGCGTAATTTTAATTTGTTCGTGCCAGAAAATGCAGCCGCTGAGTGCGGTTATTACGGTAGACGAAGAAATTATTACTGTCGTGTATGAGAGCGGTCCAATTCCGGTTGCCACCAGCGAAAACACACAGCCGAGCGCCGTTATAATACCGAAAATTATTGCCGAAATCAGTGTGTAGTTGGAACATGGCAGATTAAATCCGTTGCATGCGGCAAGCGTCAGCGCGCAAACTGCGCTTAAAACGGCGTTTAATATATTGTATCCCGAGTTTGTGTTTGAAACGCGGTTGCAGTACACTCTTCTTAAAAGCGTTTGAATGGTTTGTGCCGCAAGCGTTATCGTAAGCAGTATCCATATAGGTGCGTTTTCCATATTGTTCTCCTGACTTTATTTTTTCTTCTTGACAAATTTCAAAGTTTGTACTATTATTATAGCGAAATGATTTTTAATAAACAATGACTTTTTTGCCATAAAACATTAAAAAAGTATCACGGTGTAATACGCTATGAAAGAAAAAATTCCCGCCTTGGACAGAAACTTTAGCGATTTTGCGAATGCTCGCTTTGTTGTGGTGTTCAGAGATTATTATGAAGAGAAAAACAAGCATGCTGCAGACGTTTCACACATTCACGACGTTTGCGAAATTTATCTAAATATCAGTGGCGACGTTTCTTTTGTCGTAGAAAACAGTGTGTATCCCATAAGTCGCGGCGATATGATTATTTCCGCACCTGACGAATTTCATCATTGCGTATACCATTCGGACGGCGTTTGCAAGCATTATTGCCTGTGGATCGACGGTTTGCCGCAAAGATATTTACGTGCTTTTTACGACAGAAACAGTGGCGAGAAAAATTTAATTTCGGTTTCGTGTGATGAAAAAGAACGACTTATAAATTGTTTTGAAAAGCTTTGTAATGCGCAAAAAAACGACGCGTTGTCACTTGACGGAATAATAGCTTTTGTCGAAATTCTTTCGATTATAGACAAAAACCGCAACGCAAGCATAAGCTCGGCTGCGGTCCCTTCTTTATTGTCCGGAATAACCGGCTATATAGATTCGGAATACTCGTGCGATTGTTCAATTGAAAATCTGTGTAATACTTTTTTTGTCAGCAGAAGCACGCTTTGCAGATTGTTCCGCACTCATCTCGGAACGACTCCCGCGAAATATGTGACTTCGAGGCGGCTGTCCGAGGCAAAAAAGATGCTTAAAGCCGGTAGTTCAGTCGGCGACGCTTGTTTTTCATGCGGGTTTACCGACTACTCTCATTTTATCGCGCTATTTAAATCTCGTTTCGGAACAACTCCCATGAAATATGCGAGAAACAGAAGTGAAAATTAGTATTTAAACAGTGAACGATTTCATTAAATCGGTTTCGACGGCTGAATTCAGATTATAACTATAAAAATGTATGTTGAATGAACTAAACGATTTGTTGAGTTTGTATAAAATTTCACAAATAAACAGTTTGTTGTATTGTGACGGTCGAATAAACAAACAGTGTCGCAAGATGGACTTCCGACGCTGTCATTGATTTATTGGTACATATTTACGGTTTCGCCGGGCTTGATTTCGTATTTGTTTCCGGTGAGAATATTATTGAAGTATAATACCGTGTTGGTTGGGTTGAAAATTGTTTTTCCGTCGGCGGAATAAACGAGATTATCGAATGCTGTTACGTAGTTGCAAATCTCTCCGTTTGTCGCGTACCAGACATCTTCCTTTCCGGATATCTTTTTGCAGAAGTTTTCTAAAACGCTCCAATCGTTGTTGTTGTGATATTCGTGGCTGTGACCCCACAAATAGAACAGCTTCGGCTTGTGCGCCCATGGGTAGGAACTGGTAATCGGGGCAAGAAAATCGTCGGCAAGCTGCATTAGCTTTGGATTGTTGTGGTGGCATGTGGACGGCATGCGCAACCAGTCGTACGGAATATCGAATTTCTCGGTTGCGACTGTTGTTCTTGCGTAGCAAATGCCGCAATTTTTGACAATTTCGACTGCCGTGTCGTCCACTGCTCCGTTTGCATATGCCATACCGCGAATAATTTTGCCTGTCAGTTTTTCGAGCGCAAGTCTGTCGAGAAGAATATCCTGAGTGGCTTGCGATGCGGGAACGTCGGTGAGCGACAGATGCATCTGTCCGTGAACTGCGATTTCGTGACCTTCGTATACTTTTAACGCCTCGCTTGCAGATAGGTACCATGCGCTTTTGGTCCCTTCGTCGGCAAATTTTCCGCTTGAAATATTGAAAGTAACTTTCATATCGTATTTATTGACTATTTCAAGCAACTCTTTATCGAAAATCGTCCCGTCGTCATAGCTGAGCGTTACTGCTTTATCTTTGAAATCGGGGAAAAGTAAAAAACTGTGTTTTGATTTATTCATAAGCTACTCCATTTTACAGTATTTTTTCAAGGCAGGCTTTAAGTGCGATTTTAGCGTGTTCGTACGTCAGCGCACCTTGAAAATATGCGATATACGGCTTTCTGATGGGCGAATCCGCGCTCATTTCAACCGATGCGCCCTGAACAAAAGTTCCTGCCGCCATAATGACTTGATGATGGTATCCCGGCATATCCCATGGTTCAAGCAGAAGATTGCTGTCTACCGGAGAACACTCCTGTATTGCCCTGCAAAGTGGTTTGAATTGCCTGAACAAAGTTAATAAGTTCTTTTTCGGTGTTGAACTTTATCGAGGCGATTATGTCACCGTACTCTTTTCCCGCTTCGGGAACAACCGGGTAGCCGAGCGAGGCAAATGTTTGGCAAAACAATTGCGCGGCTTTAAGCGTCTGTGCAACCGTATGCGGTGCCATGAAAAGTCCTTGGTAAAAGTATTGATAAGTGGAAATGTACGAGCCTACTTCGGTTCCTATTCCGGGACAGGTGAGGCGATAAGAAGCAAGACGAACGTAGTCTTCTTTTCCTGCGATATAGCCGCCTGTAGGTGCCAAACCGCCTCCTGGGTTTTTAATGAGAGATCCTACAACGATATCCGCGCCGACATCCGTGGGCTCTTTTGTTTCGACAAATTCGCCGTAGCAGTTGTCGACGACTATCGCGGCACTATTATTGTATCGGTGGACAAATGAAATTATCTCGCCCAATTTTTCAACCGTGAACGCGTCGCGCGAAGAATATCCGCGGGACCGTTGAATGAAAATAATTTTCGGAGAATTTTCGCCGAGGTATTCTGCGATAGCTTGTTTGTCGAAATCTCCGCTGCTTAGTTCGGTTTTGTCAAACCTGACGCCGTATTCTTTTAAAGATCCCATATCGTTGCCGCCGATGACGTCCATGAGCGTGTCGTACGGATCTCCCGATATCGAATACATAATATCGCCCGGTCGCAAAAGCCCGAACAAAACGATTGAAATGGCGTGCGTACCGTTGGCAATGAGAGGCGAAACTATTGCGCTTTCGGTGTGAAAAACGTCGGCATAGAGTTTGCCGAGCGTGTCGCGACCGATATCGTCGTAGCCATAACCCGTCGTGCCGGCAAAATGACGGAGAGCTATTCGTTCCCGCTTAAAAGCCGACAGCACTTTTTCCTGATTGTAAAGCGCAACCGAATCGATTTTTTTAAATGTTTCGGTTAAGCTTTTTTCACTGTTTTCTATAAGTTGATTGATGTTCATTATTACCTCTACTATGTCTGGCATAGTACTTAAATTAGCCTGAAAGT
>USKH01000039.1 GCA_900555125.1 uncultured Clostridium sp. | reverse complement strand
GGCGGGGGCTTGCTCCCGCCGCAATCAATATTTCGGACAGCCGATGACGTCTGTACCTACAGTGAGGATAATTCTATCTAGAACATACAAATGACTTCATACCGAGGAGGGCGCGCGGTAATTAAAAAACCGGACGAGCGTTGCCACCCGACCGATTTTTTCTCTGTAAAATCACGAAATTATTATTTTTTTAACTTTAATTTACCGCTGTCCGCCAGCAAGGTGATAAACAATCCGCCCTGAACCGTTCTGTTTTTAAAGCCGGTGTACTTGCCATGGCGGTCGATATGACCCTTTATAAGTCCGCTGTCGGTGTAATACCAATCGGTAAAGGGATAACGGGTGGTCGTCTCGCGCAGGAAAGTCGCCACGGGAGCGATAAGAGCTTTACGTTTTTCGATGTCGTTTGTAAGAGTAGTTGTCCACAAAATCCAGTCGGACTTGGTGTACGTACTTCTTGTATCCAGCGGGACGCCGTAGCGGTTGCTTTTTTCGATATAGGTGTCAACCTCTTTTTCGCGAGTCTGCTCGTCAAACAAATCGGTGCCGAACATTACGTCAAACGCCATATTGTATTTGAGGCTGAATGTCTCATCGGGGTTTCCGTCGAATACGAGCGGAGTGTTTTTACCCTCTTTAACGCACATTTTCTTCCATTCGACAGCGTATTCTTTGGCTTTTTTGTGCATTTTTGCGGCAATTTCGGTTTCGCCCAACTTGTCGGCAACTATAGCGTAAGCTTCGATACCCACGATTGCCTTTACGGACAGGTTGATATTCTTGTCGAGATGTCCGGCAAAGTCGTCGGTGCAAAGTTGATCGCCGGGGACAAGACCGAATTTAACGAGGTATTCAACCCATTTGGACATAAGGTCGAAATTGTCGCGAGCCAGCTTGATATCTCCGCCTGCAAGCAGAGTGGCAGCCTGCATAATCAGCATGTTTCCGCATTCTTCAACCGGCATCTGATACTTGAAGTCGTAAACGTTGCTGCCCGCGGGGAGCATGTAGAAGAAAGGATAGGTGTAGGAAGTGTCGCAGTCGTAATCGTGATTGCGATAAATATTTCTGTCGTAGAAGTCTTCGCAGTAGTGCGCGCCGTTTTTTCTGCCGATGAGCGCATAAATCTGACCGCATGCGTAAGGATAAGTTCCGATATCGTGCGGAGCGAAATCGCCTTCCCACACAGGCATTTTTGCGAATTTATAAATAGGACGCATCATACCTTCGACCAGAACGGGATTATATAAAAGGAAGAGAGGAATGGACGGATAGCTTACGTCAACGGTAGCGAGGCATCCGTTGGAATGGCACTCTTTGGACAGAAACAAAGGCTTACCCTGCTTGTCTTTAACCAGCTTGTGCGCGCCCACCGCCTGGCGAAGTCCTGCATACAGTACGAGCAGATAGTCTTCACCGTATGGTTTAGCGGCTTTTTTAAGCTTTCTGTCAAAGTTTTCGCATTTTGCAAACACTTTGTCCTTATTTGCTCTTGCGTCTTCGATTGCGTCGAGAATTGTTTTGCCTTCATTGAAATAGTAGCCCTTCAGCCAATCTCCGAAGTAGAAAATGGAAACGGTGTCGTCGAAAGCGACGGTAAAGGTTCCCGAGAACGCCTCGGAAGTATTTTCACGCTTGTCGTAAGCTAAAATGTACTTTCTTCTGTTTTCGTCGAAATCAAAATTAAGCGCGCCGCATGCAACGAAACGTTTAAGCATATTGTCGGAAGCGATAGCCGCATTGTTGCCGGAAACGTACCAATATCCCCATTCCGCCGAGGAATCGTCGTACGACTGGCTCATAACCAACTGCTTTTTAAGACCGAACCAGCTTGTTTCGTAGCCCTCCGATTTGATTTTACCCATGCGCACGGGCATGGTCATTCTGTCGTAGCAGTAAGCTTCGTCGAGATACAGCGCAACGGTAACTTCTTTCAGTTCGGTTTTGGGAGTAAGCGTGTAGTCGGCATAGCAAACCGGGCAGGCAAGAGTTGTAAGATCGTCGGGCATAAGCGGCGACGTAAATGTTACTTTAAGGTCGAATTTGTCGCAGGTAAAACCGTATTCGGTGCCGAACGCGGTAATTTTAAGAGAGGTCTGAACAAGCTTTTCGGCTTTTTCCTGTAATCCCATAAAACTATAGGTTTTTCCGTCCGCATAAACCAAACCGAACGTCTTTACGGTTTTGCCCGTCCAGAAAATGGTGTCGCTTTCATTCAGTTTTTCACTCGGCGACCATATGGAAAAGAACGGGTCTTTCACGAACAAAGGATAAGCAGGCAGCTGCTGCTTTATCGTATTCTTTTGAGTTTGCATGATTTTCTCCTTTTTTTAGTTTTTAAGGCAAACAAAGTATATCAAACATATCGGACAAAAACAACTGTTTTACATAAAAAAATAATTTTTTTTGCTTTCGGACTGGAAATTATGAATAAAATGTGATATACTGTAAAAAAGCAGTGAGATTGTGTTGCTGCAACGGGAGGGTTTTCCAGTGAAATATGTAAAACTATCGAAAGCCGCGCTTATAACGTCGTTCGCGACGGGCGTATTTTACGTCGTATTCGGCGCCATAGCCTATATATTCACAAGCAAGCTGTCGGAGTTTTCGGCTGTCGTAACGATTACGGCAAGCGTGGGCATGTGGACAGGAATAGTATGTGTCGTTCTGTCGTCGATAACATGGATTTTGCGTTCGGCGGGAATAAACAAAAAAGGCGACTGCCGCGCGTTTTTGTGCAGTCAGCTGCAGTTTGTCGCAACCGCCGTGGTGTTTGTCGGATGCGGCGTGGCGTTCGTGCTTATCGTATTCGTGTTTGCGCTTGCATCGATTGGCGGCGAGAAACATTTTTCCGTTTGGGAAAAACTCTTTCTTATAGCTTACTATCTGCCCGAGATAGCCGTTATGGCTCTAAACTCGATTTCGCTCGGCTTTGCGATGCGCGAGCGTCGTTCTCCGCAGGGAGAAGGCTTGCCTGTAAACCCGTATCTCGGACGCGAAGACGGAATAAGTAAAGGAAAATTTATAGTCGCGGTAATCGAAAGCTCGATTGTCACCGCTTTTTATCTGATGATGGTCGTTCTCGCGCTGATGTCGTGAGTATAATAAACAAAAACTTGACAAATTACACGAAATAGGGTACAATATTACAATCAAAGTATCGGAGAAGGCGACAAGTGGAACTATTTACCACCGCTACGCTTTGGAAAAATTACGACAGGAGAGCGCAGCCTCTCGAACAAACGGTAATTTCTTCCGAAAAACAAGCGGATCGCACAGTTGAATACGTATTTTTTAACGGCGATCCGTGTGCGGACGGATGTACGCGTATTTTTTCGCGTTATTATCGCCCCGAAAAAGCAAACGGAGCGGGCGTTGTCGTAATGAATGACGTCATGGACGTGTTCGATGAAACGTACGTCAATTTACTGTCGTCTGCAGGCTACTGCGTGCTTGTTGTCGATTATGTCGGAAAACGGCGCGCCGAATTGTACACCGTGTATCCGCATTCTCTCACCGAAGCCAATTATTTTGTCTGCCCCGACGCAGGGCTTAACCTTCCCGACAATCCCAAACAATCATGTTGGTATGTATGGGCAACGCTTATGTTGCGAGGGGTTACGTTTCTGGAAAACAGACCGGAAATTACCCGGAAGATAAGCGTTTTCGGCGTAAAAACAGGTGCGTTTCAGGTGTGGAAAGCCGCATACGTGGACGACAATCTTGCGTGCGGGGTAGCGTTATTCAATTCGGGTTATATAAATTCCGACGTACTTTCGGGAACAAAACAAATGCAGTACAACATTTGTATAGACAATTCTCCGTATGCCGGCGATATAAGAGTTCCCGTGCTTGCTGAAGTTGCAAGCAATGCCCGCGACAACAGCATCGAATACATGAGCGATCTTACAAACAACGTGCGTAACAACAGCTGTTTTTTTGCGATAGGCGAACGCCGATGCGGATTGCTCAGCGACGATCAGATAAAGAACATCCGCATATTTGTGGACGAATGTAATTTCGGCGAAATAGAAAAGTTGCCGCGTCAGCCGGAAATCGTAGCGAGAGAAAGCGGCAGAAGCTTGTTTTATGACGTGAAAATAGACTCCTCTCTTAGCGTTTCGGACGTGCGGCTTTTCGTTTCGGAAGGAGATATGCCTTTTGCATATAAAAACTGGCATCGCTATCCGTTGTCCTTTCTTCAGGACGGAAGCTATATGGCAAGAGTAAACGTATATGCGCCAAAAGAACGAATGTGCGCTTTTGTTACGGTAAGCTATGAAAACGGCTTTTCCGTAACAAGCGAACTTGTTCAGAATATACCGTTTCTTATGAAGGTTAAACCAACCGATTCGGCAAAAGCGCACCTTCTGTACAGCGTTGAAGACGGCGTTGACGACTGGACCGTTCTGGGCGGTCACGGCGAAAAAGGTTCTCTTTCGCCCTATATAGAGGAAGGCGAGTACGGCTTAAAAGGCGTAACAAGCGATTTCGATACGCTTTCCACGTTCAAGTTCGGCGAATTCCGCTATAAAATGGAAGGAAAATCGTACATTCAGGTGACTGTGTACATCGAAAGCGATATGCGCATGTCGGTTACGGTTACAGAAAAGAGAGAGGGCGATTATTTGAATTTTACCCATTCGGTGCATCTTCGCGGATATAAAGAGTGGATTAAAGTAAATCTTCGCGCCGACGAATTCCGGTGTGGCGCGCTCAGATTGGAAAATTTCGACGATATAAGCTGTTTTACCATCGAAAGCGACGGCAAACTGCTTCTTAATTCGGTAATATTGGTGTAGTATGGACGAAAAAAACATCGAAAACGCAGACTTTGACATTTCGGTCTACGAGAATAAATCGTCCGGGCGGAAGTCTTTGGATATTATCCTTAACGTAATTCTGGTTATCCTGCTCGCCTTTATCGCCTTTCGCATTATCTACGAACCCGTGATTGTTGACGGACACAGCATGGACCCCACGCTTTTCAATGGAGAAAGAGTCGCGCTGGACAGGACTGCAAAGACGTTTGACATCGGCGATATAGTGGTGGTGGACGTCGAAGATCTCGTCGATCACGAAAGTACGCTTATAATCAAACGCGTGGTTGCCGTTGCCGGCGACAGAATAGCCTTTAAGTACAATTCGGACAGAAAGATAATCGAGTTTTACCGCAACGATATGACTACGCCCGTAAACGAGAGTTACATTCTCGAAAATATGACCGATATCGGCAAATTCGGTATAGACAAGGTATTCTCGCCCGAAGAGAAAATAGAGGGCGACGGAATAATTACGATAGGACAGGACGAAATATTTGTAATGGGCGACAACAGAAACAATTCGCTCGATTCGCGCAGGAGAGGCGCGGTTAAAATTTCCTCGGTGAGGGGGAAAATGGCATTCGCAATTTCCGGAAACGCATTGTTTTCGATAGTTTTCGGCTTTTAATTTAAAAAAGGAGTATTAAATTATGATAAAAATTACGGCAGATTCGACGGCAGACCTCGGCGATTATTTCCTGGAACGGAATATAGGCATTTTCCCGCTTTCGGTAATTCTCGGCGACGATACGTTTGACGACGGCTTCGACGTCACACCCGACAAAATTTACGATTTTGTGGCAAAAACGGGAAAACTCCCCAAAACCGCCGCAAAAGGAGTAGAGGATTACAAGGAATTTTTCGAAAAGCTTACGGCGGACGGTTCGTCGGTAATTCACTTTGACATTTCCAAAGAACTTTCGTCCAGCAACGAACATGCTGCTGCAGCCGCTGCGCAGATGAAAAACGTGTACGTAATCGATTCCAAATCGCTGTCTACCGGTACGGGGCTTCTTGCTATGTACGCCGCGGATCTTCGCGACGAGGGCAAACTTTCGGCAAAAGAAATTTACGAAAAATGCCTTGCAAGAGTGGATAAAGTTCAGGCTTCGTTTGTCGTGGATACGATGGAGTATCTCTACAAGGGCGGCAGATGTTCCGGTCTTGCGTCATTCTTTGCAGGCGCGCTCAAAATAAAACCCTCGCTCATTCTGCGCGACGGAAAAATAACCGTCGGACCCAAATACATGGGCAACATGGTTAAATCCATAACCAAGTATTGCGAAAATATTATCGAAAACTATCCTCATGCCGACAAAACCAGAGTGTTTGTTACTCATACCTCCGCCGACGAGAAGGTGGTCGAAGCGGCAAAAGCAGTAGTCCGCGAGAAAATCGGACCGGTCGAAATTATCGAAACGGTTGCGGGCAGCGTGGTTACAAGCCACTGCGGAAAAGGAACTCTCGGTATTCTTTATATCAACGACGCCGAATAATTTTAATATAATAAAAAATAAAATCGGTTGCGGACCAAATTATGTTCGCGCCGATTTTTTTATGTGTCACGACAAAGAGCCGATCGGCTTAAAACAGGTAAAAACCGTGTAAAAATATGCAAAAAAACCAAAACGTTGCCATTCCGCTTGACAAATGTGGATAACTTTTTTATAATAGAAAGGTGACCGGGTTAGATAAAATCGAGAGTACGGTTATGTCCGTACTCGATAAATTTTGCTTTGACGGCGCCACGCTTGCAGTGGGGCTCAGCGGCGGAGAAGATTCGATGTGTCTTATCTCCGTCCTTTTGCGCGTCTGGGATAAAAACAGAATAAAAGCGGTTCACGTTCAGCACGGAATAAGAGGCGAAAGCTCGCTTTCCGACGCCTGCTTTGTCGAAAATTTCTGCCGTGAAAACGGAATAGAACTGTTTCGTTTCGACGCCGATATTCCGTCAATGTCCGAAAAAAGCGGATTAAGCCTCGAAAGCGAAGCCAGATTGTACCGCAAAAAGGTTTTTTCGAGCATATTAAGTCAAAAAAAAGCCGACTTTATCTTGCTTGCGCATCATCGTCTGGATTGTGCCGAAAGCGTTCTTATGCACGTTTTCCGCGGATCGGGAATTAACGGATTACGCGGCATGAGCGAATGTGACGGCAAGATCATCCGCCCGCTCGTGTCGGTGGATAAATGCGAGATTTCCTCTTACGTAAAGGAACGCGGTATTGCGTTTTGTTCGGACGAAACAAATTCCGACACGACTTATAACCGCAACTTTATACGGAAAAAGGTCATTCCGCTCGTAAACGAACGTTACGACGCGATATCGGCAGCCGAAAAACTCTCTTTTCTGGCGCGTGCCGACGACGATTTCATCTGTTCTCTTATTCCGGACGACGACTTCACTGCCGAAGATAACCGCTGTTCGTTTGACGTTTCAAATCTCGGTAAACCATACGCGCTTGCGTCGAGATATGTGCTGATTGCCGCAAAAAGAGCGGGACTATCCACCGACATGGAAAAAAAACACGTGGACGAGATTATCGCGCTTTCGGGTAAGCAAAACGGCAAATCGGTTGCGCTTCCGCACGGTTACGTTGCCGTAAGAGAATACCGACTTGTCACCGTTTATAAAAAACAAGAGGCGTGTTTCGATTGTATCCCTTATGCAGAAGGAATAACGGCGTTCGGCAACGGCTGCGTTTTTATTCTTCCCGCAGAAAAAGTGTTTGTAAAAGGCGAGATTGTTTTCGACGGCGACAAAATTCCGGACGGAGCGGAAATACGTTTCCGGAAAGAAGGCGACACGTTCAAGCCTTTCGGCTCTGGAACAAAAAAACTTAAAGAATACCTTATAGACAAGAAAATTCCGGCGCGTTACCGCGATGCTGTTCCGCTCATATGTATAGGTAGCCGTGTGCTGGCAGTTGCCGGAATACAAATATCCGACGACATCAAAATAACAGAAAAAACTCGGAATATAATGAAATTCAGTTACGAGAAGGAGTAATATTTATGCAACTAAAGACGAACGTGCTCTATTCGCGCGAGGTGCTCGAAAAAAGAATTGCCGAACTCGGGCAAGAAATAAAGCAGACTTATCCGGCCGACAATAAACCGATAATCTGCCTGTGCGTGCTTCGCGGCGCAGTGATGTTTTACGCCGATCTTATGAAAGCTATCGACGACGAACGCGTGGTTTTCGATTTTATCACGCTGTCAAGTTATGATTATACCACAACGACCGGAAAAGTAAAGCTTGTGCAGGATCTTCGCTGCGACGTAAAAGACGCTCACGTTCTTATCGTTGAAGATATTATCGACTCGGGCTACACCTTGCAGTATCTCAAAAAGTATTTTGCAGGAAAAGAGGCAGCCGACGTCAAGGTGGCAACTCTTCTCGATAAACCCATGGCAAGAAAGGTGGACATTACGCCCGATTTTACCGCATTTACGCTGTCCCGTCCTGCGTTTATCATCGGCTACGGTCTGGATCTCAATCAGAAATACCGTAATCTCGACTGTATTCTGGAAGTGATCGAATAAAATGGACAAGTCCGCGCTGATATTGCCCGGCGAACGGCTGGACGATTTGCTTGTCAACGGATTGTATATAATACAACACCCCGACGTTTTCCGCTTCGGATGCGACGCGGTGGAGCTTGCCGATTTCGTCACGGGCGGAAGTCGCGACTACGCATGCGATCTCGGTAGCGGCAGCGGAATAATAGCCATTCTGCTTGCCGGCAAAAAGGGAATAAAAACCACCGCGGTCGAAATTCAGGAGAAAATGGCGGATATGTCGCGCCGCAGCGTGGAATATAACGGGCTTTCCGATAAAATCGAAGTGGTAAAC
>USKH01000038.1 GCA_900555125.1 uncultured Clostridium sp. | reverse complement strand
ATATGATAAATTCTCTTCACCGATTTTATTTTTCAAACCAAAACAAAGCGAGAAACAAACGTCAGGAACTTGTACATAAACACGTTTTCGGAAAACATCCGTCAACAATTTCGATATCTCAAAACATCTTAACGCAAACAACCGTTCCGTCGGTAAAATTCACTGTACTTTTCTTCCCGACGCGAGTTCGAAATGGTACTTTGCTATTCCCAGATCGAGTTTTGTGTAGAAACCCAAACCGGCTTTTGCCGTAACGGTACCGTTTTTGAGCGTAAAGAAAAACTTTTGCTGATTTAGCGCGGTGGGTGCTTTCAAAGCGGCGTCTATACCCCGGTAAAACCATTCGGGAGCGGGAGAGTCGGACGAGCAAACCTTGTCCGGCGTTTTGCTTTTACGGGGTACGCCCTGCGTTTTTCCGTAGCCTATTGCGATGACAAGCACAAGTTTTTCGCCTTCGTTTACCCGGCAGACCGTTTTCGCTCTGGAATAGGTGAGTGCCACCCAGCAGGTGTTAAGCCCGAGCGACTGAGCTATAAGCACGAGTTTTTCGCCGTAATACCCTGCCTTTTCGTGTAAATCGGGGCTTTTTTTACCAACTACGGCGATATAATTTTTCACGTTTTCGAACTTTCCGTAATGCGCAGCCGCTCCGCCGAACGCTTTTTCATCGTTTGTCACGAGCTGAAAACGAAGTCCGCTTTGCTCGTTTACTTCCGCCACAGCGCGAGTCATGGCGGCGAGCGTTTCGCCCTCTATTTTATCATCCGAATAAGCGCGTACCGAGTGACGCTCTTCCATTGCCTGCAATAAATCCATATTCTCCTCTGTCTCTCTTTACCGTCGAACGGCAAGCGATTGCGGTTTGTTTTTATGCCGGAATAACCGGCAATTTTTTCGTTTTATTTCAATATTTTTCGGATTACCGACATCTGCATGCGCTTAGGAAGCGCGTTAAGCAGAAGCAAAAGCCCGTTGCGATTTATCGAATAGGCGAACGCAGGGCGTTTTTTTGCGAGAATTTTAAGCGTTTTTTGCGCGATTTTTTCGGGCGTAACGCTTTTTGCTTCCACGTCGTTCACGATTTTGCGGAAACGCTCGGCATTGCACTTGTAAAGCGCGGTTTTTTCGCAGAATTTTTCGAGAGCGGCGGTGCTTGCGCCCAGCATATTGGTTTTCACCGCGCCCGCGCGCAACACAGACACGTAAACTCCGAGAAGCTGAACTTCCATTGCCAGAGAATAGGCGTATTTGTCGAGTGCGGCTTTGCTGACGGCGTAAATTCCGGTAAAGGGCAACGGGTCGAGAGTTGCCAGCTCGCTTGTGGTCATTATTATACGGCTGTCTTTTTTTAAAAGCGGCATAACCGCCTTGTTGACGTAATACGCACCGAACAAATTGACGTAAAAAATCTTTTCAAACGCCTCGGACGGCATTTCGATAAGCGAATCCAGCATGTACAATCCGGCATAATGCACGACGGCAAAAAGCTCGTCGGTTGTTTGCTTTATTTTTTCGATCGCGGTTGTCACGCTCCGCTCGTCGGTTATGTCCGCTACCAGCGGGAAAACATTTTCGCGAGTTTCGCCTTCGCTTTTGTCGAGCGCAAAAACGCCGTAACCGGCTTTTTCAAACGCCTTCACGGCTGCGTTTCCCATTCCGCCGTTTGCACCGGTAATTAAAACATATTTCATTTGAGTCTCTCTCCTTGTTATTTCCCTTTATTCTGCCGATAAAGCTTACGGACTGCTCTCTTCTTTTCATCCGCGAGAAAAAATCACTCGTCTTTGGAAAAATCCGGCGACATAAGTTCGACGTTTTCCTCGGTTGCTACGTTTTTAAGTCTTTTTGCGATTGCGCGCGAACGCACGCCCACAAGTTCTTCGAGATCGCGGTCGGCAAGGCTTATGCGCTTTCGCACCTGTTCGATAATCTCGTTGAATTTCTCGAATTCGGTGCGAACCGAACCCAGGATGCTCCATACTTCGTTGGATTTTTTCTGAATTGCAAGCGTCTGGAAGCCCATTTGCAGACTGTTGAGAAGCGCAGCCATAGTAGTCGGTCCGGCGACGGTAACCGAATATTTTTGCTGCAGTTCTTCCACCAGACCGAGTTTTACCACTTCGGCATACAACCCTTCTATCGGCAAAAACATGATTGCGAAATTAGTGGTGTACGGCGGACAGACGTATTTTTCCTTTATGTCCTTTGCCATGCCGCGAATGCGCTGCACCAGCTCCTTTTGTTTGGTTTCGTAAAGCGTGAAATCGTTTTGAGAATACGCCGCAAGCATATCGCTGTACAGAGTGTACGGAAATTTTGAGTCTATCGGAAGCAGCACTTCTCCGTCGCTTCCGCCCGGCATTTTCACGGCGAATTCGACGGGATCGCGCCCCGACTTATTTGTTACGACGTTTTTGACGTACTGCGTTGGCGAAAGAATTTGCTCGATTATCGCGCCAAGCTGAATTTCGCCGAATATTCCGGTTGTTTTGACGTTGGACAAAACCTTTGTGAGATTGCCCACGTCCTTGGAAATGTTTTGCATTTCGCCCACCGTTTTGCTTACCCGCTCCAGCTGCTCGCTTAAAAACTTAAACGATTCTTTGAATCTGTCGTTGAGCGTTTCGGTAAGTTTTTCGTCAACCGTCTGCTTGATTTCGGAAAGTTTCTGCTCGTTACTCTTTTGCATAGCGGCGACATTGCGTTCCAGCGTCTGGCGAACGGCTTCGAGTTTTTCCGCCTGACTGCGTTCCATGGCTTCCAGCCTCATTTCGATTGCCTTGTTACGCTCTTCGATTTTCACGTTCATCGAATC
The DNA here is from genome assembly GCA_900555125.1 of uncultured Clostridium sp. Lineage (GTDB taxonomy): Bacteria > Bacillota > Clostridia > Christensenellales > Pumilibacteraceae > Neoclostridium. The sequence goes on along the minus strand of USKH01000038.1, from coordinate 5,927 downwards.
CAATCTTATGGCAACATTCTCCGCCGATTTGTCGTTGGACTTTTCAAGCGCAGACGAAATTACGCCCACGTTCTGCGAAAACGCCGAAACGATTTCTTTTTTGTCACGCTCGTCGAGCGCGGTTATGCCCTTGTTTTTGCATGCGATCGCAAGCGAAATCGCACCCAGCACGACGCTTACCGCCGCAAGTCCGAGAATTATCCACTCCGTCATACCTTTTCCTCCGTAGAACGAGTTTTTACGCGATAATTGTACCATATTTTCGCCGTTCTGTCAATCCCGGACGAAACGCGCGGCACTCTTACTCAAAACGAAAAAACGCTCCCGGTGTTTACGGGAACGCTCTTTTTTAACCGATTTATCAGTACTTCATTCTAAGAATATTGCGGAAAAACGGAATTGCCACCGCAACAGAACCCGCCAGCCATGCCAAAGGATCGCCGAAACACAGCGCCGCGTACGAGGCAAGGCTCGCCGACGCGGTTATCGCTCCGCCGTTTACAAGCACGGGCAAAAACGCGCAACCCGCTACTCTCGCGACAAGCTCGGCAATTCCCGCCCCGAGAACATATCCCGAACGACAAACGCCCTGCGCCGCGCTTCTCGTGACCATTAAAAAGCCGAGAACGGCATACATGGCAAAGTCGATGTAAATGTAAGTGTTGCCAAATCTGATGGTCTGCTCGTTTATTTTGTCGGGGCTTAAAAAGATATACTGATATGCTCCGTTTATGCTGCACAGCATGCCGACGACAAAGCAGAACGCGGAAACGATAAGCATAATATACAAAGCTTGCACCGTACCTTTTTTAATGCGTTCGTACTCGCCTTTGCCGAAGTTTTGCGCGTTGTAGCCCAGCATACCCACGCTTAGTCCGTTGTGTAACGACATTAAGAAGTTGTTGAGCTTGGTCGCCGCTCCGAAGCCGTTTTGCGCAGGCGTTCCCGGCACCATCGTTCCGTCCGCGCAGATATCGAACTTGACGAGCGCGCCCTGCATAACTATAATACCCACCGCAAGCACGGAATATTGAAGTCCGAGCGGCACGCCCTGCTTTAAGTGCTCGGCAACGTCTTTGCCCGAAACGCGCCAGTCCTCTTTTCGGATGCGCAGTTTTTCGTAGCGGATGAGCGTGTAGACAAGGCAGGCGACAAAGCTTATAAGCTGAGCCAGCACCGTGGCTATTGCGGCCCCCGCAGGTCCCATTGAAAGCGGAATAAGGAAAAGTAAGTCCAGTCCGACGTTGAGCGCGGTGGAAATTATAAGGAACACGAGAGGCGTTACCGAGTCGCCGTACGCACGCAGCACTCCGCACACGAAATTATAGCCGACCTGCGCCACTATTCCGAGAAATATTATAAGACAGTAGTCGTACGCAGCCGAATAAACCTCGGAATTGTCGGGCGTGACGTTTATAAGGCGCAGCATGTACGGAAGCGTTACAACCGACAACGCGGTGAGAACAGCCGAGATTATCAGCGACAGATAGATTTGCGTGACGAAAGACGCGCGCACGCCCTTTTCGTCGGACCTGCCCACTCTCGCCGCGGTTATTACGCCGAATCCGCCCGTACAGCCGAACGCGAACTGCAAAAACATGAAGGTCAGCGGAAAAGTATCGTTTACGCCTGCGACCTGCTCTGCCGACAAAACCTGACCGCATATCGCGGCGTCGGTTAAAACGTAGATCTGTTGCAGCAGTTGCGACAGTATTATCGGCGCGGCGTATTTGAGAATCACGAGCCACGGCTTACCCGTCGTTAAATCCGACGGACGCATGAGCCTTTTTAAAAATCCTTCTTTTTTGGTTGTTTTTTCCATTCGTACGATCTCCCTTGAAAGAAAATCGGACATATTATACAATAGCGCGCGGAAAATAGCAATTAAAAACGCTTAATTTCGCGAAATTGAAAAACGCTTCTTTTGATTTTTTTTGCGGTAATATGAGTGCGTAATCCGGATACGAACAGGTTTCCACCGGGTAACCGAATCACTTTGCGAGCATTGCACAAGCGTCGTCGGGTTTTTGCAGATGCGCGCACGAGCGCCTTATTTTTTTGGAGAAAAACATGAAAAACAACCCTTCTTCACCCGAAGAAGTCAAAAAACACTTTTGTTCCCCGAAAATCGAAATCTCGTGTTTTTCCGCCTTTCTCTTATCCGACCTTTACGGCTTTATTAGCCGGAAAAAGCTATACGTAACGCAAAATCCGGACCACACGCCCTCGGAAAACGACGAAAACGCCGCCTGAACGCGCAATCGAAATCACAAATAAGCGGAGTAAAAACTTTTATCTTCTCCGTAGCATGCAGTTTATCCGCGGCGTGCAAAAACGCCCTTCCGAGAAAGGAAAGGCGTTGCCGATATAAACGTTTAATATTCTTTTACGTTGCCGAGAAGAATTTTTTTAAGATTGTCGCTTAAAATTTTACGGTTTTCGTCGTCCACGAGGCTGAAACGATTGCCGTCGTTGGGCGTACTTAAATAGTTCCACACGCAGTAGGAAATATCGTGGCGTTTAAGTAGCAGAATGACGTCATTCATCCAGTGTTCGCGCCAGGCAATATTCGCATGGCGAATGGTTCCGAACTCGCCGCACCACACAATTTTATCCTTATGTTTGTCGGCAAAGTCCAGAGCGGGGCGCAAGGCGTTTTCGAGCGCGCCTATATCCATTTTGCCGCCTTTATCGAGATAGTCGTCGCGAAAGCCGAGCGTTTCTCCGCACTCGATATATCTTTTAGCGTCGCACGGGTAGGGCATATCGCGGTTATAATAAACCTGCCATATTTGCAGAACGCCCTTCTGGTGAGTGAAATTGTGCGGATAGTACATGTGGAACGTGTAGACCAGTTTAGGGTCGTCCACCACGGCGATTTCGCGCATGGACGGCGGATTGTTCCAGTCGTTTCCGCCTGCAACCACATACGAATCGGGCGCGATTTTGCGGATCTCGGACAGAGTTTTAATCCACAGCGCGTTCCAGTCCGCACTGCTTCCGCGCACTTCGTTGAGAAGCTCAAACGCCACATGCGGCTGATTTTTATATCTTTCGGCAAAATTTTTCCACAGCGCGATAAAATTTTCTTTAAGTTCGTCGCTTTCAAACAGCGAAACGGGGAAATCTACGTCGCAGTAGTTGCCTATCGCCTTGTGCAGATTGAGAACGGCGTTTATACCGGCGCCCTTGCACCAGTCCACGAAGTTGTCGATAAGCTTCATCGTACGCTCGCGCAGAACGCCGGGCTTTTCTTCCACCACTATCTGATCGAAACCGAGGCGAATATGGTCGAAGCCGAGCGAGGCGATATATTTTACGTCCTTTTCGGTTATGTACGAGTCGAAATGCTCGTAGTCGCCCACGGTTAAGTCCAGGCGCTTGTCCATCGGAATACAGTTAAAGCGCTTGTAGTTGGTCAGCCAGCCGCCTATTCCCATTCCCTTTTCGTGTCCTTTCCACTGCATGAATTTTTCTCCTTTAAGTTAATTTTGTTTGAATTCTTTGCCTTTTACGGCGTTTAGTTTCTCTTGTTCGGGGCTTATTCCGAACGCCTTTTTGTACGCTCTCGAAAAATACAGTCTGTCGCCGTAGCCGCACGCAGCCGCGACTTCGCCCACGGAAAGCTTACCCATAGGCACGGAAAGCATGCGCCGAGCTTTATCCAGCCGCATTTTATTCAGCAGTTTAAGCGGGGGCATCCCGTACGCGGCTGTAAATTTCGCACGGAAATAATCGTCGCAATAGTGGCTGTTTTTTATCGCGTCTTTAAGCGAATAATCGGGGCGGGCATAGTTTTCGCACATGTCGAGATACACTTTTTCCGCCGCTCCGCTGCCCGAAAAATTTTCATTAAGTTGCAGAAGTATCGCGTTTTTAAGCGGGACGAGCAGACTTTCGCTCATTTCCCGATCGGAATAAAAGTAGTAGTTCATGATTTTTATAAGCGACGAAACGCAGCCGATTGCCGTATCGCTTACTTCGGTAACCTTTTTTATTTCGCCGAAATCGCAGTAAATGCAAACGTTTTTGAAATATCCGGCGGACGCCGACCCGTGCATTATTCCGCGCGGAATTACCAGTATTTTGCCCGGAAAAAACTTTACGTTGCGCTCGTTCGTTCGCATGACGCCCTCGCCTTCGACGTACAAAACTATTTCTTCCGCGTCGTGCGCGTGCATGGGAAAAACCTGCACGCCGTCGTTGGTAACCGATATATTAAACGTTTTTTCGCTCATTTTTTGCTCCGAACACCCGAATTATACCACTCCGCCCCTCTTTTAGTAAATCGGGAAAAGATAGCACTTTATGGACAAAAGATAGATTTTTTGCAAATCAAGTATACCAGCGAAGAAAATAAAAGTCAACTCAGGCGAATACAAAAAACGCCGGCGAAAAATACAATCGCCGACGTTTTTAACGTTATTTTGTTTTCTCTCCGCCTAAATCAGAGAATGCCGCTTTCCTTAATCAGTTTTTCGACGTCCGTGCCTTTAAACTTTTCCGTGACGTCTTTCAGCAGTAATTTTTCCTTCATCGTAAGCTTCATACTGGTTATGGGCTGTTTATCGAGCGCATAGTACACGGCTTTAAGAAGTTCGCGCACGTCGTATACGCTACCCCACACTTCGGGTACCGCTCTGTCGATGTCGAGCAAGGTATAAACCGATTCCATACCGGTACGCATCGAATATTCGATGGTGAAAATGGTATCTCTCGGCGTTTCGGCAAACTGACCGATGAACGCAAAGTTTACCGCTCCTTCCGGCACGACCTTGGGTCGATCGCTGTTCTTTCTCGGACGGAAGAACGCATTTATGAACGGCATATAGCAAGTTGTGGTGTTGGCTTTGGTTTTTGCATACTCGTCGATTTTTTCGAGCGGCAAACCGATGTGATACAGCCATTCGCGGCAAACTTCTTCGCCGGTACATTCGCGCATGGGCTTTTTGACGTAGTTACCCGGTCTGTCGGTATTGAGCGAATACAGCCATATAAGCACCGACTTTTTATCCTGCGATTTGAACTGAGGCTGACGGTTGATTGTCCAGGACATATACCAGTTGTCCACGCTGTCCTTGACGGTGACTATGCCGCCGGTGGTAACTCTGCCGGCACGGGGATCTCTGCGGCAGATTTTTTCGATATACTCGATAATCTCGTCGTCCGAGGTTTCGACGGTCGCGCTCATCCAGTTTGTCTGATCGGGATGATCGCAGTAGTTGTCGGGATTGCCGAACGCAGGATCCTGAATAGCGATGTTTTTCCACAAATCCCACGACTCGCCGCCGCCCTTTCTCACTTTACTAAGATCGGGTGCGTGTGTCTGGTCGCCGTAGCAGCTCGTATCGGTGCAACAGCCGTTGGTAATGAATACGAGATCGCTTTCAAGAAGGTCTATTTCGCCTTTCTGTCCGTTTTTGACGTATTCGATTTTCTTTGCCACTTTCTTTTTGCCGCTTATGTCGAATACGACGTTCTTTACGTCCATTCCGTATTCCACCTTTACTCCGTGCGCTTCGAGATATTTCTGAAGCGGAAGGATAAGGCTTTCGTACTGATTGTATTTGGTAAAGCGCAGTGCGGAAAAGTCGGGCAACCCGTCGATGTGATGAACGTATCTTTGGAGATAGCGTTTCATTTCGAGCGCAGAATCCCAGGTGTGGAAAGCAAACATCGTCTGCCAGTAAAGCCAGAAGTTGCTGTTCCAGAAGTTATCGTCGAAATAGTCGCTGATTTTTTTATCTTCGAGATTCTCTTCGGGCGTCATGAACAGTCTGTTTATCTGCATGGCGGCTTCTTTATTAAGTCCGAATTTGTTGTCGGTGTGCGCGTTTTCGCCACGGTTGACTGTTGCGCGGCAAAGCGAATAGTTGGGGTCTTTTTTATTGAGTCTGTAATACTCGTCGAGGACGGAAAGTCCGGGA
>USKH01000037.1 GCA_900555125.1 uncultured Clostridium sp. | reverse complement strand
ACCGGCGGTAGAGTGCGCAAAAAACGACTGATTTTCGCACTAAAAGTCTTTTAAGCGTTGACAAAAACAAACTGCTGTGGTAAAATAATAGAAAAAATCTTTACGGAGCAAATATGAACGTAGTCGATTTATACAAACATACAGCGGAATTTATGGACAAAGAAGTCACTCTTTCCGGCTGGATAAGAAACCATAGAAAACAAAAGAGTTTCGGCTTTATCGATTTTCAGGACGGGACTTGCTTTAAGCACGTTCAGGTTGTGTATTCGCAGGAGCTTACCGAAAATTTCGACGAAGCGACCAAGCTTAAAAACGGCTCGGCAATCGAGGTAAAAGGTAAGGTAGTTCAGTCCGAAGCCAAGGGACAAACTTTTGAAGTCAAGGCGGAAAAGGTTACTCTTCTCGGCGACGCTACCGACGAGTTCCCCATTCAGCCAAAACGCCACACGCGCGAATTTTTGCGCGAGCAGGCGTATCTGCGCCCCAGAACAAATTTGTTTCAGGCGGTGTTCCGCATACGCAGCGTTGCGGCAATGGCAATTCATACCTATTTGCAGGATAACGGCTTCGTGTACGTTCACACGCCCATTTTCACCGACAGCGACTGCGAAGGCGCGGGCGAAATGTTTGAGGCAACCACGCTGCCGCTTAATAAAATTCCGCTTAACGACGACGGCAGCGTTGATTATTCGCGCGATTTCTTCGGTAAGAAAGTCGGACTTACCGTAAGCGGTCAGTTCGAAGGCGAATGCTTTGCCATGGCGTTTAAGAACATTTACACGTTCGGACCGACTTTCCGCGCGGAAAATTCCAACACAAAAACTCATGCCTGCGAATTCTGGCAAATAGAGCCTGAGATGGCGTTCTGCGACCTCGAAGGGCTTATGAAAACCGAAGAAGCGCTGTTTAAGTTCATCGTAAAATACGTTTTGGACAGATGCCCGGACGAAATAGATTTTCTGGACGGATTCGTGCAGCCCGGTCTTAGAAACAAGCTGGAAACCATGCTTGCTTCCGAGTCGGCGAGAGTGACGCACGAGCAGGCAATAACCATTCTTAAAAATGCCGGCAAAGAATGGGAGTTTAAGCCCGAATACGGTCAGGACATCGCAAAAGAACACGAAAAATATCTCACCGAAGAGTATTTCCACAGCCCCGTGTTCGTCACCGACTGGCCCAAGGACATCAAGTGCTTCTATATGAAACAGAATCCCGACGGAAAGACGGTCGCCGCTGTCGATTACCTCGTCCCCGGCGCCGGCGAAATGATGGGCGGCAGCCAGAGAGAAGAAGACTATGGCAAACTCGTTGCCGAAATGAAACGCAGAAACATGAATATAGACGAACTTTACTGGTATGTCAATCTGCGTAAGTTTGGCACTTGCAAACATTCCGGATTCGGTATGGGCTTTGAAAGAATGCTTATGTATCTTACGGGAATAGACAATATCCGCGACGTTCTGCCCTTCCCCCGTACTCCCGGAAATTGCAGCTTCTGATATAAAAAGTCGTTTTCTTTATGCGGCGCAATCGTCCGATTATGAAAAATAGTCGAAAGCGCGCGTACAATTGCCTCAAAAGCATTGACTTTTAGCGTATATTGTGTTACAATTAAGTATATATTAAGGCTATATCCAAAAGGAGAAAATATATGAGCGTTTTTTATGAGAAAAAGGAAAGCTATTGGTGGTTTATTTTAGGCTTTTTCCTTCCGGTCGTGGGACTTATTCTTTACTTCGTGTTTAAGGAAAGAAATCTCGCAAGAGCGAAAAAGTGCCTTTTCGGCGTTATAAGCATTGCTGTAGCAGTCGTTTTCGTAACTGTCATCCTGGTTTTGTATAATTTGAATCTCGATCCGGCTTTCCGACTTATAAATTAATCAAATATAAAAAGTAAGCGGCGTACCGATTGTTTCGGCGCGCCGTTTTGTATTTTAAAAGAAAAACGCGCTTTTGTCGCTAAAAATTGCAAGACGGGCGTCAGTTTATTAGCCAAAATGCCGATAATGTGGTATAATGTAAGCGAAAATGCGTAAGCGCGAAGCGTTTACAGACATTTTCGCGCGGCATTTCAACCGAAACGGCGCATCGCACGGCGAGGCGCAAAGCAGCGAAAGCTGCGGCAAAAGTAATTTTGCCTGCGTTTCCGGTTATAATGTAAGCGTAAGCGCGAAGCGTTTACAGACATTTTCGCGCGGCATTTCAACAGAAACGCGTTTAATAAAGAATAAAAAGCGAAAAAACGCTTTCAATCATATCCGGAGATAAAAATGTTACAACTTCAAAACGTAAGTTATTACGCGCCCGATGGCGACGAAAAGGAAATACTCAAAAACATAAGCCTTGAAATAAAGGACAAGTTTACCGTAATCACGGGTCCCAACGGCAGCGGGAAAAGCACGCTTGCCAAAATGATTGCCGGCATAATAAAACCCACGAGCGGCAGAATTATTCTCGACGGCGACGACATAACCGACTTAAACGTCACCGAACGCGCAAACAAAGGCATAAGTTTTGCTTTTCAGCAGCCGGTGCGCTTCAAGGGAATTACGGTTAAAGACCTTATAACGATAGCAGCGGGCAAAAAAATAAATACCGGCGACGTGTGCAAATACCTGTCCGAAGTGGGCTTGTGTGCGCGCGATTACGTCGATCGCGAAGTCAACGCTTCTTTATCGGGCGGCGAACTCAAACGTATCGAAATAGCTACTCTGTTTGCCCGCGGGACCAAACTTTCGGTGTTCGACGAACCCGAAGCGGGAATTGACCTTTGGAGCTTTAACAATCTTATCGAGGCGTTTGTCAAAATGCGTGACAGAAGCGGCGGCAGCGTCATCATCATTTCTCATCAGGAACGCATTCTAAACATTGCCGGCGAAATCGTCCTCTTGCAGAACGGTGAAATCGTCAAAGTCGGCTCTAAAGAAGAAGTAATGCCTCTTATTCTGGACGCAGGCAGAACTTGCAGTATGCTAGAGAAAAAATCCGCCTGCTTCGGCAACGAATAGCACCACTCTCTAAGGCTGCGTGCTTGTCGTTCGTCGGTCACGTACAACAAGTACGTTCACGCCGAACGCCGTCGCCGGCTGCCTTATATAGAGGCACTCTTCGTCACCTCGCCCGGCAACTAATGGCACCGCTCTCTAAGGCTGCGTGCGGCATATTCTTAACTTCTTTTAAAACATATCGGAGATAAAAATGGATAAAATTCAGGAAAATTTACTGGCGGAAATAGCCGACCTTCACGGAATACCGGAGGGCGCGTACAATATTCGTGCAAACGGACAACTTGCCGGAAGAAATTGCACCGCCAACATAGAAATAAGCACCAAAACCGATAAGCCCGGCATAGATATTAAAATAAAGCCCGGCACTAAAAACGAAAGCGTGCATATTCCGGTAATACTGGACAAAAACGGCATGAAGGACAACGTGTACAACGACTTTTTTGTGGGCGAGGGTGCGGATGTAGTTATAGTCGCGGGCTGCGGAATACACTGCGGAGGCAGCGAGGACATGCAGCACGACGGCATCCATACGTTTTACGTCGGCAAAAACGCGCGCGTAAAGTACATCGAAAAGCATTACGGCGAGGGCGACGGCATGGGCAAGCGCGTGCTTAACCCCGAAACAGTAGTATATCTCGAAGAGGGCGCATTCATGGAAATGGAAACCACGCAGATCAAAGGCGTGGACAGCACCGTCCGCACCACCAAAGCCAGACTGGGCGACAAAGCAAAACTTGTAATTCACGAAAAAATCATGACGCACGGCGTTCAACGCGCCGAAACCGACTTTACAGTCGATCTCGACGGCACGGACAGCGCGGCAAACGTCGTTTCCCGTTCGGTTGCGAAAAACAAATCGCATCAGATTTTCCGCAGTAACGTGCGCGGCAACAACAAGTGCAACGGTCACACCGAGTGCGACGCGATAATCATGGACGAAGGCTCGGTTGCGGCTATTCCGGAACTGGAAGCCAACAACGTCGAGGCAAGTCTTATTCACGAAGCTGCAATAGGAAAGATAGCCGGCGAACAGCTTATAAAGCTGATGACGCTGGGACTTACCGAAAAACAGGCTGAAGAGGAAATAGTAAGCGGATTTTTGCGCTGATATGGATTATTTGCGGTGAGAGATTGGCGTTTTCGTTGCAATTTATATAACGGATATTATTTATGAGATTGGATAAGTTTTTAAAAGTTTCGCGAATATTAAAGCGTCGCACATTGGCTCAGGACGCATGCGACATGGGAAAAGTATCGGTAAACGGCAGACCGGGTAAACCCGGTCACAAGCTTAAAGTGGGCGACGTCGTGGAAATCGAATTTGCTTCCGGCTCGCTGAAATTCCGCGTGCTCGATCTGAACGAGAAGGCGAAAAAAGAGGAGGCATCGTGCTTGTATGAAATCGTCGAATGACGTGTGCGTTATCATCGCGGCGGCGGGAAAAGGAGAGCGTGCGGCGCTCGGCTACAACAAAACTCTCTGGCGGGACGGCGGATGCTCGATAGTCCGTAAAACGGCGGAAAAGTTTGGCTTTGTAAAAAAAATAATTGTTGCTTGCGCGCCCGGCGAAAAGGAAGTTCTCTCGGAAGAATTCAAAGATATGCCCAATGTCGTTATAACCGAAGGCGGGAATAGCAGAAGCGAAACGGTAAGGCGCGCGCTTTTATTGTGCGACTGCAAGATAACGCTGGTTCATGACGGAGCCCGTCCGTTTGTAAGTAAAAAACTCATCGAAAACGTAATCGAAAACGCTGCGGTGTACGGCTGCGCAGTTCCGTGCACGCCTGCCGACGTTGCGTTAAAGCAAAAAGAGGGAGATAAAGTAAAAACGCTTGACCGTAAAGGCGTTCTTTTTGTGCAGACTCCGCAGGGCTTCGACACCGCTCAGCTGAAAAAGGCGTACGAGTGCGTACCCGGCGACTATGCCGACGACAGCGAAGTATGGGAGCGTTCGGGCAGAAAAATACATATCGTCGACGGAGAAACCTGCAATAAAAAACTGACTTACGCAGACGATTTTCTGCCGTCCGACAATCTCCGTATCGGAACGGGTTACGACGTACACGAGCTTACTCCGGGGCGCGAGCTTATTTTGGGCGGAGTCAAAATTCCGTTTGAAAAAGGCTTGTCCGGGCACAGTGACGCCGACGTTCTGGTCCATGCCGTTATGGACGCCGTTTTGTCTGCGGCGGGGCTTCCGGATATAGGTGTGTTGTTTCCGGTAAACGACAGTTCGCTGGACGGAATAAGCAGCATGATGCTTCTTGACCGCGTGCGTGAAAAGACAGCCGACTACGAAATACTTAATTTGTCCGCGGTTGTGATGGCTGAAAAACCGCGCCTTGCCGAAGTTATTCCCGTGATGCGCGCAAAAATCGCCGATAAACTTAAAATAGGTTTCGACGCCGTTAATATTTCCGCAACCACCACCGAAAAATTGGGAATTGTAGGCGAAGGCAGAGGAATGGCGGCTTCCGCAACCGTTCTTATGCGCAAAAAAAGTCAATAAAAACGTAAAAAGTCATAATTTTTGCCGCAAAAACAGTAATTTTTCGACTTGCCGCAAAAAATCAAAAAATTTTTTTGAAAAATTGCACAAAAATCGTTGACATTTTTTTTGAAATTTGTTATTATATGTAAGCTGTTTGTTGCAAGGCGTGGGGGCATAGCTCAGCTGGTAGAGCACCTGCCCTGCAAGCAGGGGGTCAGCGGTTCGAACCCGCTTGCCTCCACCACACTTTTCCAAACGACGAACAGCTTAATGGATTGTAGCTCAGCCGGTTAGAGCACCACCCTGATAAGGTGGGGGTCGGTGGTTCGAGTCCACTCAATCCAACCAAAAAGAGAGCAAAAGCTGTTCTCTTTTTTTCTTTATATACAAAACATTTTTTATAATCGAAGGTACTCGGCTGTCCGAATAAAAAAGGCGGCGGGAGCAAGCCTCGCCCTACGAAAAATAACGGAGGGTTTTTTAACATTTCGCCGTTAAAAATATCGGTTTGTGTCATTATCCGACTATCCTATATTGTGTTGGCATAAGTATAAAGTCAATATCTGTCACAAAGTCCGTAAAAAATAAAATTTTCCGATATTTTTTTGAAAAATACCGTTATTTTATTGACAAAGAGCCAAGTCGTGTGCTACAATTATATAAGGAACTTATCGTTCGGAGAAAAAACAAACGGACAAATATCCGATATCACCCGGTTGACAAGTTCCGAAAAAAATAAAAGGGAGTAGTAAAAAAGCAATGAAAAAGTTATTTAAAAGCAAGACTTTTCTTGGCGCGGTACTTAGCATTGCACTTTGCGCAAGCCTTATAGCGGGCGCAACGTTTGCAATCTTTACAAGCGAAACCAAAGTCAATATTGCGGTTACCAGCGGTAAAGTTAACGTTACGGCGACTGTCGACAATCTTAGACTTTATTCGTTGGACAATATCGACTTAGCAACGCTTACCGGCACCGAAGTCGACAGAACGGAGGAAGGAACGTTTATAAACGGCGGTACAGCCGGACTTACGGGAAACGCTCTCACTCTCGACAAACTTACCCCCGGCGACAGAGTAACATTTAACGTCAATATTGCCAACAACAGCAATGTAACCGTTAAATACAGAATGCGCATTTCTATCGCCGACGACACAGGTCTTGCAAACCAGCTTAATATAAAGATAGGCGATTATACCGGTCGTTATGTAACCATTTGGGAAGAGCTCGCACCCGGAGAGGGAAACCAAACACTCGCATGTGAAATCGCACTTCCCGCGGCAAGCACCGTTCAGGACAAATCCTGCACGATTTCTTTGCTGGCAGAAGCTGTTCAGGGCAATGCGGCAGTCAGCAACGACGAGCATTATCCCGCCACCGCCGCAGGACTTAAAGAAGCAATGCAGTACGGCGGAAAAGTCTTCATGGAAAAAGACGTGGCAATTGATCCCGTAGTCGAAGATACGACGGTATCTACGCTTGTTCCTCAGACAACTGTTTCAAACGATACGACGATTGACCTTAATGGAAAAACAATTAGCGTTAAGTACGACGAAACAACCGATTTCGGAAAGGCGTCGCCGCTTCTTATTGCTGTTATGAGCGGAAATTTGACACTAAACGGTAACGGCGGAATCAACTGCGAAGCAGGTGACCAGCAGGTTTACGGCATTAACGTAAACGGCGGAAGCGTTGTTATCAACGGCGGTAACTACTATGGCGCTATGACTGCGGTTCAGGTTCAGAAAGGCAGCCTTGAAATCAACGGCGGTTTCTTCGATATGGCTCCGACCTGCAAAGCACAGGTTCCACAGTATGCGAAATATGTAGTCAATTGCATTGACGCTGCTTATCAAAACGGCAACGCAACTATTACCATTAAAGGCGGTACGTTTGTGAACTTCGATCCCTCTGCAAATCCCGAAGGTGCAGGCACCTCTTACGTTGCAGACGGATATTCCGTAATTTCCGAAGAACAGGCAAACGGCGACGTCTGGTACACCGTAGTTAAAGGCACCAGCGCTGTTGTCGGTACGCAGGAAGATCTTACTAAAACAATCACCGAAAATACGACCGCTACCGTTAAACTGAATGTTGCGGGTACCTACACGCTTCCCAGCCAGAATGTTGACAATAAGGACATTACTATTATCGGAACTAAAGATACTGTTATCGATCTTACAACCGGTTTCGCGGCTCACGGTTCTACCATTTCTTTAGAAGGCGTAACTGTTCAGGGGCAAACCAGCGGAAATTTCCAGGGACTGCAGCATACTGCAAAAGTTGTATATAAAAACTGTGTAATCACCGGAAAACAGACTTTGTATGCAAATGACGTAGAGTTTATCGGATGCAAATTCAGCGGTGGCACCGATTATGCGCTTTGGACTTATGGCGCTAAAAACGTTACTTTCACCGATTGTGAATTCGAGAGCGGAGATAACAGCAAAGCAGTGCTGTGCTATTCTGTTCTTAAAGACCAGACATTTACACGCACGTTCAACAACTGCAAATTTACCGCAATCGGAACGGCAGATAAGTCTGCAATTATGATTAACCCGACCGAAAGCAGCGGTGGAACTAACACTTACATCGTAAACATCAATAATTGTACCGCAACCGGATATGCCGAAAACGGAATCGCAGGATACACGATTGTCGGACTGAGAAACGCCGGCGCAGGTGTTATCGATACCATCACCGTAAATATCGACGGTGCAACCGTTTATACTCACTGATTAAACAAAAAATGCAAAACCATAAAACGGAAGCCGGTAGATAACTACAGGCTTCCGTTTATTGTATATCGGTTAATAATAGACAAAACCGGCGAGCGGAAGAGGTGTATATTTTTTCCGTTCGCCGGTTGTAATTAGTTGTCGAAAATAATTTTCATGTCGATAAAATTGTCAAGTCGCTTTTTTCTTAGCATCAAGCCGCTGCGTTCGATAAAAAACTGATCCACTGCTTCCCAAAGAAAAACCCAGGCAAAAATATCGACGCATTCCGTCCACAAATCGTTTATCCCAAGCCTGCTTATCAAAAACATAAAGGCAAGTGCCAGTATTCCCACGACGGAAAACCAGGTTGCTATTATGGTTTTTCTGCGCATGCTCCTGTCGATTTCGTTCAGCTGAAGGGAGAAGTAGTTGCGGATAGCCTTTTCGTACACGATTTTTTCGTTGTCGTCAATGCAATCGGAGTGAACGGAAAGCGTGATTTTTTCCTTCGGATGAAATGCGTTTGCGCTGTTTTCCAGAAATTCGGCTACTTCCGAGGATATAACCGGTTTGCCCGTTTCCGCATACGGCGACAAAAAATCGGAGTCGTCGTTTACCGTCATGTCTATCTTTGCTGTCTGCTTGCATATCTGATCCTGCATGGGAAATTCTCCTTATCGGTCGTTTTTAACGTGAATGTCCATCTGATCGAACGGTATTGTTATGCCGTTTTCGTCAAACGCTTTTT
>USKH01000036.1 GCA_900555125.1 uncultured Clostridium sp. | reverse complement strand
AACGAGCCGATGTTTGCTTTAACGGTATGCGACCGCCACGGAATAATACGATATGGTAAGGTGCGTAAACTTATGCCTATCGAATGTTGGCGGTTGCAGGGATTTACGAACGAGCAGTTTTATAGAGCCGTGAATGTGGGACTTAAAGACGGGCAGTTGTATAAAATGGCGGGTAACGCGGTAAGCGTACCCGTCATTTCCGCATTAGGGCGAAAAATAAAAGAAATCGAAGAAAGGAGCGAAAACGAATGGAAAAGACCTTAAGTATAGGTATAACTGCGGTCAACGGAGGCATTAGGTGGATATATCATTCAGAAATAGAATTGCCTGCAAAAGATTATGAGATAGAGGATCGCTTGCAGGAGGCTCGAGCAAATTATGACAAGAATTTTCCACTCGGCAAAGAGGTTCGGTTCGATATAGAACGGCTACATTTGTTGCCGTCGCTTGAAGGTGATCAAGTAATTACGCGAACGTTTGATGAACTGAATTTTTTTGCGAAAAGGCTTACCACGCTGAATGAGGACGAAAGACTTGCATTACGGGCAATAGTGAATAAAAAGATATCCGACGGAAAATGGAAACAAAGCGTTGATATTAAGGACCTCATAAATTTAACCTATGGTTTGGATAACGTATCGGTAATACACCTTGCAAGGAACGACGAAGATCTCGGCCAACTTGTAATAGATAACGATATGCATCCCGATGTTGCCGCTATACCGTTTGAATCGAGATATCTTCTGAATAAGTCAGATATCGGCAGATTGCAACGAGAAAGCGAAGGCGGCGTATTTATCGATAATAAATATGTCATAGTGGATGATTATGAAGAAACCGAAGTGTATGACGGTATTACGTTACCCGAAACCGAAGAAAAAAACGATTATATTTTTCGCTTAAAAATAGCGAAGGCTCCGGAGGAAAATCCCGAAGAAACAGAAAATACCGCCGAGTGGATAAACTTGCCTGTCGACAAGACGCAGGCGAACGGAATAGCCCGCAAGCACGGGGAAGAACGAATAGAAGATTGTGTGTATTTCGATTTTGAATCGGCGATACCGCAGATAAACGAAGAAAATTTCGGAGATATGCAAGACTTTGACGCGTTGAACGCTGTGGCTGAAGAATATTCGAAGTTACAGCAGTTTGATCGCGCAAAATATAAGGCAATTTTAATTGCGGCAGGACAATTCAGAGCGGCAGACGCTTTGGATATAATAAAGCACATCAACGAATATGAATTCGCGCCTGAATATAGTTTCCCCGAAGATTATTTCACGGAATATTTGAAAAAGTATTTGGATCCACGATTTGACAGCACATGGATACACTGGTCGAGATTTCAGAGAGAAGGCGAAGAATTGCAAGAACGTCTCGGCGCGAAGAATACTCAATACGGTCTTATCTCGGCAAGGGGCTGTTCGTTATATGCACTTTGTAAAAGGAATGATCAGTGTTATCTTGACGAAGAATTAGACGCGGTTGAAGTGTGCGGCGTGAAGGGCGTATTTGCTAATGAGCGTATTGCACCGCAGGACGTACCTAAAGGACTTTATAAATACGATTTGCGATATTCGGACGAAAGGAGAGAATTTACGTCTATAGAGAAAAAAGTGATAATAGACCACGGCGGCACAGTGTTGTTGAAAGAGCAATTGGATTTAGGGCCTGACGGTGTTATTGAATTCAATGAAGAAACTTCGCCTAACTTTTTAGGGTATGAAGAAACACCGAGAGAACTTCTTGCCGAAACTGAACAGGAAGAAATAGACGGAATAGGAGAGATAAAACAATGAGTGTAACAGATATAAAAGCAGAAGAATTGCGGCTGAAAAGCGGCGAAGAAGGGTTGGTGTTTCAAGGTTGCGGCGGCGCTGTCAAAGAGTGGGTGGAAGGAATAAACAAACTTTTGAAAAACGAACAGATTCTGAAAAACGGCACGGAACTTGACGAGTGCTATCGATTTGAAAACTGCGGGCTCACTAACCTGTATTTTCCTTTCGGAAATGCGAAATTGGATATGGGGAAACTTGCAATATGGAGAATAAAAGCAAGACCTGTATTCGGCTGTATGTGGCTTTCGGACTATGTGGATAATCATCTCGGCGGGTTTATAAAATACGATAGAAACCAAGATGAAGAAGCTTTGGCAAGAAAAGTTTACGATACGGTTTATGTTCCTAAATTTTTATCGGACGAATTCAGGGTAGGAGAAACTCCCGTTTGCTTTGATGAGTTTTTGAATAATGATTGGGAAGATGAAGAATGTCGTCAGTATTACCTTGATTTATTCGAGAAAGAAAAGCAAGTTGCCGAACAAACGCAAGCATAACAAAACAATAAAAATTAACGGTATCAATCGCGCCTATGGAAACGAAAAGATATTGTTAATCGACCTATAGGCATAGATTTACCGAAAAAAATGAGTAAGGAGGTTTAATGAAAACGCCGGTATCGCGGGTAGGCAATAAAACGTCTATCCTGCATATTTTGTACGCCGTGTTTCCGCCAAAGTACGAAAGGTTTATAGACGTATTCGGCGGTTCGGGGAGTGTATTACTCGGTAGCCCGTATCCGTGCAATTTCGAGGTGTATAACGATTTTGACAGAAACCTTGTCAATTTGTTCCGATGCATGAAAGAACGGACGATGGCAACTATAAGGGAATTAGGATTCTGCAATTTGAACTCGCGCGAGGACTTTAACGCCTTGCGCGATTTTTTTGAAAGCGAGAAGTTCGAGGATAAATATTTCGACGAAGAACAACTCTTGACGGAACTTATTCTACCGCCGCTCGAAGCGGAAGAAATGAAAGAAATTCGAACGAGAATAACCAAAGATTACGACGTTCGCAGGGCGGCAATGTTTCTGAAATTGTTACGATACAGTTATTCGAGCGGGTGCAAGTCTTACGCATCGCAACCGTTCGATATAAGGCGGTTGTTCGACCTTATAAAACAAGTGGAAAGCCGTATGGCGAACGTCGTAGTGGAAAATCAGGACTTTGAAACGCTCATAAAGCATTACGACAGGGACGGCGCGTTTTTCTATGCAGATCCGCCGTATTTATCGACGGAAGGAATGTACGAGGTGTCGTTTAATTACGACGACCATTTGCGGCTGAAACGCACGCTCGAAAACGTAAAGGGCAAGTTTTTGCTGTCGTATAACGACTGTGAAGAAATACGCGAATTGTACTCTGATTTTTCTATTCTGGACTTTTCGCGGCAACATTCTATGGCGCAGAGATACGAAGCGGGAAAGGAATTCAAAGAACTGCTCATCGGGAATTACGACCTATACGAGCGGGAAAGAAATCGTCCTAAACAACTGACGATTTTTAATCGTTATGAAGATTTTAATTACGAAAAAATATTAAGGAAGTGTATATTGTCATGCAAAATAAAAAAGTAGACGAATTTGTCCTTATAAGCGTACCGAAAGAAGCGCTCGAAGACGCGGGCATCGTAGACGGCAGCGTATTGCAGATTTACGCGGACGGAAACAAGCTCGTTATAGAAAAGTTAATCGATACGGGCGAAATCGTATGCGACGGCGATTGCGATAACTGTCCTGTAAACGAAACCGAATGCGACGGGCATTGTAGTGCTTGCCCTTGTTATAAAAGCTGCGAGGAGGAAGAGAAATGAAAACTTATAGGATTTTAGGCAAACGCGGAAGAATTACCGTGCCGTATGAAATCAGGAGCAAGGTAGGGTTTAAGCAAAACGACGTGTTGTCGTTCGAGGAAAGCAAGGACGGCAGGTCGGTAATTATAAAACGCGAGATTATCTGCGACTGCAACGGCGAGAAAAGCAAAGAAAGAAAAGACCGCGGTGATGAAATCACGCTCTATGATTTTTTGAACGGATTATCGCTCGAACAGCAACGCGCCGCGCTTATTCATTTATCGGTAAAGTGGGCGCAAAATCAGGCGGGAGGAAAGACGTATGAGCAAAGTTGAGCCGACGTATCGGTGGTCGAGAGCGGAAGCGGAGGCAAACGGCGAAACCATATTATGGCTTGAAAGTTACCGTGTAAATTGCGCTTGCGCGAGATTTATCGAAAAGCAGATTTCGGCGAACTATGCGGATAATCGGCTGAACGAACAGGGCGTAAAGGCCGCAATAAAAAAATACGGGTTCGACCGAGTAAATCGCGTGCTTGCAAATACCGTGGATTTAGGAATGACGGACGGAAGATATTCGCAAAGCAATAAAGAATGGTCGCAAAGTTTTGCAATTCCGAAAGAAGAATGGCGATACAGTCATAATTATTCGGTAAATTCGCATCCCGGTCTTGTAAATTTATTTGTCGATCAGGCAAGAAAAGAATGGGTAAAACTGCATCTTTACGATTTTAAGAGTTGTTACGACGATCAGATCGATTACGCGGGCAAAGTGGTCGCTATCCGCCCGGATATTTTGAAAGACGAATACAAAACGCCCGACGATCAATTGTTTTACGCAATGGGCGGGTTCGGGTGTAAATCGGATAGTCTTGGGCGAAAGATTTACGGCGTGTTACTCAAAGACGGCGAAGAGTGCGTGTTTTTACGCGGAGAAGTGATCGGTGCTGTGAAGTTGGAGCTTATTCCCGACTGGGCGAACGAAAAAATAGCCGAACTTACGAGCGGACAAACAAGAAAAATGGAGGATTTAAAATGAACGAAGAAAATAAGTTGCGGGTGGTAATGGTAGAACCCGGCAAACCCGCTTATGAAACGGAGATCGAGAACACTCTCGAAGCCGAGCAAAAAGCAGTGGGCGGATATATCGAAGTAGTGCCGTTAGGCAATGATAAACTGCTTATTTGCAACGAAGAAGGCAAGTTAAGCGGAATGCAAGGAAACAGACGGATCGGTAAAGATATAATTGCCGGTCCGTTTTTCATTGTCGGCAATAACGGCGACGAATTCAGATCTCTTACGGATAAAGAAGTAAAAGAAAGTCTGAAAAGATTCGCCGAACCCGAAGATATTTCGCAAGAAGAAGTGGAAAACGCTATGTCGGCGGGCGTTATGTTTTTTGGATAAGGGGGGTGTATAGAGAAAATGAATAGGGCGGACGAGCGTATGAAAAAGAAAGTATATATCTGCGCTCCGCTCGGCGGGAATGTTAAAGAAAATTTAGAAAACGCGATTTTGTACACAAAGTATGCGTTAAAGCAAGGAGTCGCGCCCGTAACGTCTCATTTTTATGCGTTATGTCTTGACGATAGTAATCCGCAGGATCGCGCGTTGGGTATGAGCGCGGGGATGTCGCTCTTATGGTTTTGCGACGAGATGTGGGTGTTCGGAGATGAAATAACCAAAGGCATGAAAGAAGAAATAAAGTTCTGCGAAAATCTCCATATACCCGTAAAACGATTTCCGGGCGTAGAAATAAAGAAAAAAATTAAAAGGAGAGAGTCTTATGACCAAATTGAAATGTAAGAATACGCGCAAGCGGCTTTTGATAGTCGCGGCGGTAGTCCTTCTTCTGTTTATCGTGGTAAGCGTAGCGCAGCCGAAAGTTTCGGTGTATGCGGCGCCGTCGAGCAGCGGCGGAGACGTTGCCGGCGCGGTGGAAGAAACCTGGGGCTCTGCGAAAGAGCAGATAAAACGAGTGGTGAATAACGTAATCTTCCCCGTGGTGGATATGATACTCGCAATACTGTTTTTCGTAAAACTCGGCACGGCGTATTTCGATTACCGAAAGCACGGGCAGTTTGAATTTACCGCGCCGTGCATATTGTTTGCCTGCCTTGTGTTCACTCTGACGGCTCCGC
Organism: uncultured Clostridium sp.; assembly: GCA_900555125.1. Classification (GTDB taxonomy): domain Bacteria; phylum Bacillota; class Clostridia; order Christensenellales; family Pumilibacteraceae; genus Neoclostridium. Next base: position 3,206 of record USKH01000036.1, on the reverse strand, counting down.
TTTATATCTGGAAAATAATCGGATAGGAGGGCAAATATGTTCGGGTGGCTTCAGGAACTTATAGACGCCATCGTAAACGCCATCACCGGCGGGTTCAAAAGCGCGGCAAACGAGGTAACGAACTCCATATGGAACTTGATGCTGAAATGGTTGTATAACAGCGTTTACAGTGCTATAGCCGACTTTTTCACGATGATGGGCAATATGGGCGCAGAGATCTTCGACCTTGCCTGGATACAGGCGATAGTGAAATTGTTTACGCTGTTCGGGTGGGGATTATTCGTTGCCGGAGTGGTTGTTGCCGTGTTTGATCTTGCCATTGAATTCCAAAGCGGAAGGGCAAACGTAAAGAACACAATGCTGAACATTCTGAAAGGTTTCTTCGCTTGTTCGCTTATAGGGATAGTGCCGATAGAACTGTATAAATTCTGCATATCGCTTCAGAACACTTTTGCCGACGAACTCGCAAGAATTTTTTCGTGGGAAAGCGGAATCGATTTCGCTACACGCGCAGGCATTATTCTCGGCAATGCGTTTTCGCCTGTGATGATCAATAACAATATTTTGCTTAACACATTGCTTTTGATAGCTTTTGCGTATTGCGTGATAAAAGTTTTTTTTCAGAATATTAAGCGCGGTGGGATACTACTCGTGCAAATGTCTGTCGGTTCGCTGTATATGTTTTCCGTGCCGCGCGGTTATTCTGACGGGTTTACGCAATGGATGAAGCAGGTTGCCGCGCTGTGTCTGACGGCGTTTATGCAGACGACGTTATTATTCGCAGGGCTGATGACGTTTTCGGTAAATATGTTGTTGGGGCTTGGAATAATGCTTGCGGCAAGCGAAGTGCCGAGAATCGCTCAACAGTTCGGACTCGACAGTTCGACGAAGTTCAATATGATGAACGCGGTTCACGCGACGACAACGGCTATAAACTTAACTCGCGCGATAGCAAGGAGCGGAAAATGACGAAAAATAACGAGCTCGAAAGAAAAGATATAGTAGTTGACCGAGATATGGATGTTGACTGCGAAAACGCAACCGAAATTACGGCATATTTAGAAACATGGTTCGACGTAGACAAAAAGTTCGGAACGAACACCAAAGACGATGACGACGTATGGCTGAATGTGTACGCGAAGTATAATCCGTTTGACGATAGTTTAAGAATCGAATGCGAGATAGACAAGCCGAAAGGCAGCGAATATTTCGACTATACGCCGACGGAAGCGGAAGAAAAACTAATAAAAGACATGATTGCGGAAAAGATCAAGGCGGAATACGGGCAGACACCGCAGGAATTTTGTAAGGATTTTCAAATCAATGAGCAGAAGATGAGTTGATAAAATGAAGCAATTTAATATGCTTGCAGAGATTTACTTTCTTCTGCCTTTCGCCGCAATTTTTGTGTTAAGCGAGAGAGTGATGACATCGTAAAATGCTTGATAACGGTGTTATAGCCCTACTTTTATAAAATTAACGGAGAAAAAATATGAAATATTTATATCCTAAAAACTTAAAATCCAAAGCGAATTTATGGCTGTGGAGCATGAAAGATTTTGCTGTTTTATGCATAGCGGCGCTTGTGTCGGTTTTTGCCTTGGTAGAACTCAAAATCTATACTCCCGCAGTCGTAACTTTGTGCTATGGATTTTTAACCATTCGTAAAGATGACGCGACGGTTCTGTATTATATCAAATACGCCGTTCGCTACTTTATAACCGATCAACAAACGTATAAGTGGAAGGAATAAAGGTCAAAACGTATATAACGGCGTGAAAGGCGAAACCGCTTGACTTTAGGCGTTAAAAACGATAGAATATAAGGGAAGGAGGGTAATCCGATGACTGAAACTTTAAGCAAGAAAAAACTCGATGAAGAGCGGGAACGTAGTTATGAATACGGCTTGCCCGAATACTTGCAAAACGATCTCGACGCATATAAAGACGGACTGAAGAACGGTTCGACGATTATGGACTGTTTATGGGGCGAGTTATATGGCAGTATCAACATTGCGGAAATAAACGAAGGCTCGATCACCCATGAACATGCGGATTATTTAAGAAAGAAATATCTTTTCGGGAGTGGTGGACGATGATAGATTTTACAAATTGCAAGCGAATTATAAGTAGAGCGTATAATGGTGCGAATGGCAAGAAAATCGCAGTGGAATATAACGGTGAAGATTATATGCTGAAATTTCCGCCGTCCGGGCAGGATAAACCTACAGAACTTTCGTATACTAATAGTTGTATAAGCGAATATCTCGGCAGTTCAATTTTTAATCTTATCGGAATCGAAGCTCAAAAAACCTTGCTTGGAACGTATAGAGTCGGGGAAAAGTTGAAAATTGTATGCGCGTGTAAAGATTTTACGGCGGACAACATAAGATTATACGACTTTTGTTCGATTAAAAACACGGTAATAGACTCCGAACACGGCGGAACCGGAACTGAACTCGAAGATATTACGGAAACGATGGAAAAACAGCAGTTCGTCGATCCGGTAGAATTGACGGAGCATTTTTGGAATGTTTTTGTAGTAGATGCGTTGCTTGGAAATTTTGACAGGCATAACGGGAATTGGGGCTTTATAGTTAATTCTGAAACAGGCAAAGCGAGAATTGCGCCGATTTATGATTGCGGTAGTTGTCTGCTTCCGCAAGCGGATGACAACGTCATGAAAGCGGTGCTTTCGAGCGAAGAAGAATTGGATAAAAGAATATTCAGATTTCCGACGTCGGCAATCCAGGAGAATAAAAGAAAAATCAATTATTACGATTTTATGACGAGCGCAAAAAATGATGATTGCAATGCAGCGATAGCGAGAATATATCCTCAAATAGATATGGAAGAAATCAAAGATTTTATATATAAAACGGAAGGTATCGATGAATTGCAAAAGGATTTTTATGCGTATTATATAGGCGCAAGGTATGATAAAATACTCACTCCCGCTTACGATATCATAATAGAGCAACGAAATCGCTTAACAATTAAATAAAAGAACGGAATAAATATAAAATGCATCGCTTCGGCGGTGCTTTTTTTATGGGGTAAAATATGACAATAAAGCAGAAAAAGAAAAATGTAACGGCGGTGCAGACGCTTATAGGAATAAAAGGTTTCACCGAATACGGACTTTCAACGGCGGGCGGCGAATTATTGTTTTTCGTTATTTCGCCGACAAATATATCCGTGTTAAGT
>USKH01000035.1 GCA_900555125.1 uncultured Clostridium sp. | reverse complement strand
CTTTTCACACAAGCAGAAAAACAACCTCGTTCTTTCTTTTTTCATTAGCTTAAAAGTTTTTTGCTTACTTTTTTTCAAAAAAGTAAGGCAGTAAAAAACTTTACATAACGCGCTATTTATGATAAAATAAAAAGTGAAAAACAACTTTGGAGAAAACATTATGAACTATACGGGCAACGGCTGGGACGAAATTCTTTCCGGCGAATTCAACGCACCATACTTCAAGGCGCTTATGGAAAAAGTAAACGCCGAATACGCAACCGGAACGGTTTATCCGCCCAAAGACGAAATTTTTGCAGCAATGAAAACGGTGGATTACGATAAAGTCAAGGCGGTAATAATCGGGCAGGACCCCTATCACGGCGCCGGTCAGGCAAACGGCATGGCGTTTTCGGTAAACAAGGGCGTGCCGCTTCCCCCGTCGCTTCAGAACATTTTTAAGGAAATTCAGAACGAATACGGCGCTTCTCCCGACGGCGGAACGCTTATCGGCTGGGCAAAACAAGGCGTTCTGCTCCTGAACACCGTGCTTACCGTCCGCGAAGCTTCGCCGCAGAGCCATTCGGCGTACGGCTGGCAACAGTTCACCGACGCGGTTATAGAGGCGTGCAACAAGCGTAGTAAGCCCATGGTGTTCCTTTTGTGGGGCAGCAACGCAATCGCAAAAAAGAAATTCATCTCCGCTCCGCACCTTGTTTTAGAGAGCGCGCACCCCAGTCCGCTTTCCGCCTACCGCGGATTTTTCGGTTGCGGTCACTTCCGTAAAGCCAACCAATTTCTCGTTGCAAACGGGCAGCAACCCATCGACTGGCTTAAAGCCGACGACGATGACGACAGCTATTACGGAAGCGGCACGATTACGAGGATTTAGCGTATTATTTTGTGTCAATCGACTTGCAATAGCGCATTCGATATGATATAATAAAGTCAAGCCGAAAGGCAAAAACATACAAGAGGTATTTATAGGACTATGATGAAAGTATCAAACATGAACATTCCGGTGAAAGCGGAAAACAATCCGAAAGCTTTCCCCACCGAAATCGACACGCAGAAAACTTCGGTATTCTACGGCTGCCGCGACCCCTACATACTGCTCTACGGCGAAAAATACTATTTCTATCGCGGAATGGGCAGTAACGGCATCGGCTGCGCGGTTAGCGACGACCTCGAAAACTGGACCAAACCGCAAACCGTTTTCGCCGTTCCCGAAAACTTCCACGGAATAAAGGACCTTTTCTGGGCACCCGAATGCCACTACTACAAAGGTAATTTCTACATATTCACGTCGGTGTTCTCCGGAAAATACAACCACCGCACCATCTCGGTGTACCGCTCGGACAATCCGCTCGGACCGTTTACCGACATTGCGGAAGGCTGCATAACTCCCAAGGACTGGGACGCAATCGACGGAACGCTGTACGTTGACGATCAGGGTCAGCCCTGGATGATATTCGTTCACGAATGGACTTCCACGCCCGACCATAACGGCGGCATGTGCGCGGCTAAGCTCAGCGAAGACTTTACTCATTTTATAAGCGAACCAGTTCAGCTCTTCCTCGCACGCGACCCCGAATGGGCGACAAACGGCGTTACCGACGGACCTTACGTATTTACGCAGACCGACGGCAAAATCGGCATGATCTGGTCCAACTTCTGCAAAGAAGGCTACTGCGTCGGCGTTGCTTACTCCGACGGCAAAATCGACGGCAACTGGTCGCAGCGCAAAGACCTGCTCTACTGCCGCCACCTGCGCCCCGACTTCAACACCGACGGCGGTCACGCAATGATTTTTTACGACAAAAGCGGCAAGGTCGTCATGCCTCTGCACGGACCCAACGGCAAGTACGACGGCAGCACCGAACACCTGCAACTGTTCGAGCTGGAAGAAAAGAACGGCACGATAGACATCAAATGCAGGTACTCGTTATAGCATACCGTCTGTAAAAATCCGAAACATGCGGGCAACGGGACAAAAAGCGTACAGGCAATAATCCTCTCCGTTCGCTCCGGGAAAACAACTAATACCAAAAAAGCACGGCCTTTCCCCTCCGTGCTTTTCTTTTATTCTTCAAAAACGCCCGACACGCTTCTTTTCCAAGCGCAATAGCCCCGTTTTCTTGCACTATAAAACGCAGGACTTGTGCAAAACAAAACTTCTTACGCCGAGAGAGAAAAACAATCCGCAATTGCTTGCAGGGCGCAATTTAATGTGCTATAATGAAAACAACTGCGGCGACTTTCCATAAACATACAAGACTGTACATTTCAATTTCACGCGGAATAAACCGACAATAAACGAACAATAAGGAGAAAAAGATGTATAAAGTAACTTTACCCGACTGCGACGTGGCGATTACTTCCACCCCGTTCTGCGGCAAAAATCCGAACGGCGACGAAATCACCGTCAATTCGCGGTATATAGCGATAAACGGCAAGCCCTGGCTTCCCGTTTCGGGCGAATTTCACTACGCAAGATACAAGCGCGAGGACTGGGAGCGCGAACTTTGCAAAATGAAAGCTTGCGGCGTGGATCTTATCGCGACGTACGTATTCTGGATTCATCACGAAGAAATAGAAGGACAATTCGACTTCGAGGGGCAGTGTGACGTCAGAGCGTTTGTCGAATTATGCCGGAAAAACGGACTTAAAGTGCTGCTACGCATAGGTCCGTGGTGTCACGGCGAGTGTCGTAACGGCGGCTTCCCCGACTTTATTCAGCACCAGAATAAATTTAAATTCCGCACAAACGACCCGACATATTTTAAATACGTCGAACGCTTTTTCGACAAACTGGGCGAACAGGTCAAAGGTCTTATGTGGAAGGACGGCGGTCCGGTTGTGGGCATTCAGATAGAAAACGAGTACGAGCCGTACGCCGAGCCGGACAGAGAGCGTCGTCACGACCACATGCGCACTCTTAAAGAACTGGCGATAAAAGCAGGCTTTATAACCCCTTTATACACGGCAACCGTGTGGGGTTACGCATCTCTCATCGAACTGGAAGAACTGCCGGTTTCGGGCGGATACGCCGACGCGGCATGGGATTCTTCCTCTGCCGAGCTTAAAGAAAGCGTAAACTTTCTTATGAATCACTCGATGAACGACCCGACTATCGGCGCAGACCTTAGAAAAGACCTCGAAAACGCAACCGATTACGACGTAGACGTGCGCCTTACGCCATATCTAACGGCAGAAATGGGCGGCGGCATGCAGATGACGCTTCTCCGTCGCGTGGTTATAGACGCGCTCGACACCGAAGCGATAACCGTAAGCAAATTGGGCTCGGGCGCCGCGCTCGTGGGATACTATATGTTCCACGGCGGCACAAATCCCGACGGAAAACTTACCACCATGGAAGAATCGGCTTATTCGGGATCGCCGTGCACTCTGCCGGTCAAATCATACGACTTTCAGGGCGTACTGCGCGAAAACGGCGACGCGCACCCGTCGTTCGACCGAATCCGCCGCCGCCATCTTATGATAAATCAATGGGGAGACAAGATAGCATCTACCTTCCCGTTTATTCCCGAAAACTCGGCAAAAGAGGCTAACGACTTCAAAACGCTTCGCTACTCGGTGCGCCACAATTACGGCGATAACAGCGGCTTTATCTTCATCAACAACCACGTGCGCCGCAGGCTGCTGGCATATCACAAAGACGTTTGCTTCGAACTCAATTTCGGCGGCAAAACGCTCGTAACTCCGCCCATAAACATTGCCAACAACGAAATGGCAGTACTTCCGTACAATCTCGATCTCGGCGGCAGGAAACTGATTTCCACCAACGCAACGCCGCTGACGAGACTCGGCGACCGCTACTTCTTCTTTACCGACGATAAGCCTATATACAATTTCGAGAATGACGGCGCGGAAATAATAACGCTGACCGACGAACAATCGCTCCGTGCTTTCAAACTGGGCGAAAGAGTGTTCGTTGCCGACAGTCCCTGCGTTTTGTACGAGCTGGACGGCAAAATCTACGCCGAATACTACGGCGAAGTGCGCCTTACCGTATACGAAAAGACGGGCGATCCGTACGAGATAATTCTGTCCGAAACCAGAGCCGCCGCTCCGTGTTTTATTATGCCCGAAAGCGACAAAACCTACCGTATAGACATAGAATATCCCGTAGACTGCGACGCCGAACCCATGCTGGTTATCGACTACAACGGCGACACCGCGGAGGTTTACGACGCAAGCCGCCCCGACAAACTGCTGTCCGACTGGTTTACCTGCGGACTGGAATACAAGCTGTCGCTCAATCAGTTCAACCGTCCCAAAAGCCTTTTGGTAAAGCTTACCGACTTTGACCAAAACAGATACTTCGACCTGCCCGTAAAACCGGGTTGCGAAGTAACCGGCGCGCACGTCGAACTGCGCACGAAAAAAGAGATAGGCAGTCTTTTGAAATAAGCTTTAATATATAAAAACGCCCGTCCGATCCTCTTTTCAGCTTCGAACGGGCATTTTTGTTTTTAATTATATGCGCGATTTACCGGGCAATGCGTTTGCACGAATAAATATCGTTTCCCCGTTAAAACAGTTGACCGGGCAATTTAAGTTTCTGCTTTTCGGGGAACGTGCGGTCAAATTGCTCGAACTCTTCGGGGTTTTTATCCGCAACGAAATAAAGTTCGGGGTCAGTGTACACGCCGGTATTTCCGCTTAAAAAACCGGGTTTGAGTTCTTTAACAAGAAAGTAATCGGCGTCCGGATCGTTCAAGTAAACTATGCCTTTGGTTTCGCGATAGTCTTTTTCTTCTTCTCTTCTTATAACTATATCATTATTTTTCATTTTTATTTCCTCTTTGATATTTGCCGGCAGATTATTCTTATAATCGCAAAAAATAATCGTAATAATCTGCCGGATCTTTTTATTTAGCCGAGATATTATATGTATCGAAAAACAGCTTTACGTGTTCGTCCATTTTTTTCAAGCCGTAAACCGATAAAAACTTTTTCTTTATACAAACGCTTGACTAACGGCGAACCGCGTGTTATAATACACTTGTTACGTAACACATGTTACAAAAAAAATAAACGGAGGGCGGTTGATTTGCCTGCAAAACCTAAATTTACCAAAGCCGAAATAATAGACGCGGCGTATGAAATCGCGCTTAAAGGTGATCTGTCACTTGTGACGGCGCGCGAAGTGGGAAAGGCTCTCGGTACCTCTTCCAGTCCTATTTTCACCGTGTTTGAAAATATGGAGCAGCTTAAAGCGGCAGTATGGCAGAAAGCTCTTACAGAGTTTTATTCCCGTCTTGCAAGCGCCGAAACCGGCGACCTTCCGTATCGCAACGTCGGAGTGGAAACGGTTAAGACGGCGGTCGAACAACCCAATTTATTCCGCATGCTGTTTGTAAACAAGCGACCGTCTTCTTGCGACGAACTAACCGTTGTCGGCGAAAATCATGCTCTTACCCATATTTACGAGCTTATCGCAAACAGCTACGGCATAAGCGCAGAGCAGGCAAAACTTATTCACGATCAGGTGTGGTTTTACACGTTCGGGCTGGCTATGCACTGCGTGAATCAGCCTTTGAGCGAAGATGACATCAAAACGCTTTTGTCTCTCCAATTCCGCTCTGTCCTTTCTTTCGTCAAAGCGGGCAAAGAAAAAGAAATATTAAAGTAAACGGGAGAAAAAATGGAAAACATAATAGAAATAGAACATCTGTACAAGAATTTCGGTGACGTTAAAGCGGTTGACGACCTGTCACTGAAAGTAAAAACGGGCGAACTTTACGCTTTTTTAGGCGTAAACGGCGCAGGCAAGTCCACCACTATTTCGATAATATGCGGCACGCTTGCAAAAACCTCGGGCAGCGTTAAAGTCTGCGGGGCGGACGAAAACAATTTCGACAACGCTAAAAAAGAGTTGGGCGTCGTTTTTCAGTCGTCGGTGCTGGACAAAGCGTTGTCCGTTCGCGATAATCTGAAATTCCGCGCGTCGCTGTACGGAATAACGGGCGAAAAATTCGAGGCTCGTCTTAAAGAACTTGACGACCTGCTGCACTTTTCCGAATTTATCAACCGTCCGGTGGGCAAGCTTTCCGGCGGACAAAAGCGTAAAATAGACGTTGCTCGCGCGCTTATTCATCGCCCAAAGCTGCTTATTTTGGACGAGCCGACTACGGGGCTGGACCCCATGACCCGCAAAACGCTGTGGGAAGTGATATATTCGCTGCAAAAAAGCACGGGGATGACGGTGTTTTTAACCACGCATTACATGGAAGAGGCAGCCGAAGCGGACTACGTCGTCATCATCGACCACGGTAAAATCGCTGCGGAAGGCACTCCTCTCGAACTCAAAAACAAGTACACGGGCGATTTTATCACGCTGTACACAAACGACGAAAACGCCGTTAAATCGCTCGGCAAACCCTACGAATCCGTTCAGGACGGATTCCGCATCGCCGTTAAAAATACGGAAGAAGCAACTTCTCTCATCGTTGCCCGTCCCGAACTGTTCCGTGACTACGAAATAATCAAAGGCAAAATGGACGACGTGTTCATTGCGGTTACCGGCAAAAAAACGGAGGCACAACAATGAAAACTCTCATCTCATTCACAAAACGAAACATAAAACTGTTTTTCAAGGATATGGGGCTGTTTCTCGTGTCGCTGATAACGCCGGCAATACTTCTTATTCTGTTCGTGACTTTTCTCGGAAGCGTGTACGAAAACTCGTTCGTGTCCATTCTCAAACAGTTTAACATAACGGCGGACGACAAAATAATTAAAGGTATGACGGGCGGACAGCTTGTGTCGTCGCTGCTTGCCACTTCCTGCGTCACCGTTTCATTCTGTTCCAACATGATTATGGTGCAGGACAAAGTGTACGGAATGACCAACGACTTTTCCGTAACTCCCGTCAAGCGCCCGGTAATGGCGCTGTCGTACTACATCGCAACTTTTCTCAACACGCTTATAGTGTGTCTGTTTGCAATGGCGATATGTCTTACCTACCTTGCGTGCGTGGGCTGGTATTTAAGCTTTGCCGACGTAATGCTGATTCTTCTGGACGTCGTACTTTTAACGCTGTTCGGAACGGCGCTGTCTTCGGTAATCAACTTCTTCCTCTCCTCGCAGGGTCAGATTTCCGCAGTAGGCTCGATAGTCAGCTCCATGTACGGCTTTATCTGCGGCGCGTACATGCCGCTGAGTCAGCTGCCCGAATGGCTTAAAACTTTCGTGTCCTTCCTGCCCGGAACGTACGGCACGTCGCTTCTTCGAAACCACTGTCTCGGAAGCGCATTCGACGCTTTTGTAGCCGAGTGTCCGTCCGAACAGGCCGATCTCGCGGAAAAAGCGGTGGAAACCATGAAAAACGGTGTGGACTGCAATATAAAATTTGCCGGAAATGTTGACGTATCGGTTGCGGGTATGTTTGTCATTCTCATCGGCTCCGTCGTCGTTCTAATTGCCGCATACGTTCTTATAAACATGCTCCGCAAAAAGAAAAAATAAACGTTTTGCGCATAGTGAAATTTGCAAAAAAACCGACCGAATAAAAAAAATCTCTTGACCGATTTGCATAAATGATTTATACTTATGTAAATCGGTTTTTTATATCCGAAAACAATCGTAAAGGAGAAAAAAGATGGAATTTTCAGGCAAGACCGTGCTTATAACAGGCGCGGCAAGCGGAATAGGGTTCGAGTGCTGTCGCGAATTCGGCAAAAACGGCGCGAATATCGTAATGTGCGACATCAATCAAACCGCAATGGCGGAAAAATCCGCCGAACTCATTCGGGACGGAATTAACGTTCTTACAATCAAAACCGACGTCAGAAACTATGAAGAAGTCAAGGCGGCTTGCATTCTGTCATACGAAAACTTCGGCTCGCTCGACGCGGTTATTTGCTGCGCCGGAGGAACCGCAAAACGCATGCTGGGCTCAACCGAACCGACGTTCTGGGATACACCCATCGAGGTTTACGACTGGGGTATCGACGTCAATCTCAAAGGTCCGTTTTATTTTGCCCACGCGTCCATGCCCTATATGATTAAGTCGGGCGGCGGCGTTTTTATATGCCTCGGCTCGGTTACCGGTATTGACGGCGACGGGCTGGGAATGGACTATCCCACAAGCAAAAGCGCGCTTATGAGCGGATTTGTAAAAAGCGTGGCGATGGCGGGCGCAGACCACAATATACGCGCGTGCTGCGTTGCTCCCGGTCCTGTTCTGACCCGCGCGGCAATGAGCGGTATGCCCACGCTTATGCACAGGGCTGCCGAGCCTATGGAAATAGTCAACGCCATATATTTCCTGGCGTCCGAAAAAGCGTCGTTTATAACCGGAACCACTCTTCTGGTAGACGGCGGACACGTTCTCGTAACAAATAAATCGTGGGGTGCAAAATGAAAGCAAGTTTTATTCGTTCCGACAAGCCGCTAAAAACGACTATGATTCAGGTTAAAACGGCTGACGAGGCGATTGCCGCAATCGAAAGCGGATTAAAGCAGGGCGCAGACGCTTTCGGCTGGCAGCTCGAATGCTTAAACGCCGATCAGATAAATCAAAAAACGCTTGAAAACGTCTTTTCGGCAGGCTGCGGCATGCCGTTTTACGTCACGAATTACAAGTGGGCGAGTGGCGGTGACAAGCCCGAAGAACAGTATTTTGACGAGCTTTTGCTCGCTCTTAAATGCGGCGCAACTCTTATCGATATGCCCGGCGATTCGTTTTCGCCCGCACCCGATCAACTCACTTACGACCAACAGGCTATAAGAAAACAGGTAGAGTTTTCTCAAAAAGTACACGATCTCGGCGGCGAACTGCTTATTTCTTCGCATGTTCCCGATTTTCGCAGCGAGGACTACGTTCTCGGCATGGCGTTCGAACAAAAACGCAGAGGCGCCGATATTGCAAAAATAGTAACTTTTTCACACGACGACGAACAGCTTACCGACAACCTCAAAACCACCGTGCGACTGCGTGAAACCCTCGGAATTCCGTTTTTGTTTTTGTCCGGCGGGGAAAAGTGCCGTCTGCACCGTCTTGCCGGTCCGCTTCTCGGCGCATGTATGTGGCTGTGCGTCGCCTACCGCGCTCCGATAACC
>USKH01000034.1 GCA_900555125.1 uncultured Clostridium sp. | reverse complement strand
GGAAACAAAAATATTATGGATTTGGTTAAAAAGTATAACGACGCGGTCAGTACTGCTTCACCTAAACTCTATGATATTTATATCAGCCTGTATGTAAATTACCACACTCAAGAACAATTGTCTGAAGAACTCAATTATTCACCGGACTACGTTCGCAAACTCAATAAAGACTTACTAAAATTTCTTCAAAATAAATTAAATGAACAGGAGGCAAAATAACAATGACAAAAATACCGGATTTTATGGTGACATGTCCCGATAATATTTACAGGACAAAAAACTTTATCGTCGCACAAGACTTGCAATACAAAGAGCATGACGTTTTCGACAACGTGCTTTTAAGTCACGATACATATTATAAGCGCACAAAAAAACGCGATGAAGAATATATGTTTATGTTTGAGGATAAGGATCATATTGATGGCAGACGGATACCGTCAACATCGTATACAAGAAAATACATTGACTGATTTTCTGGGATAGGCAAAGAACCTATCCCGTTTTTCTTTTCAAAGCCATGAACCTTTGTATGGGTAAGTATGGATAAAGCCCAACAAATGTCCAAAAGTACTTTGTAATGGCACAAATCGGTGGGTAAAGTCTGTGGTTTTTTAATTTTGAATTTGCTACAATGCTCGTGTAATCAAAAAGCGACGGCATAAGCCCGACGGTTCGTTGCGGACTGAATTCAGACAAGGTGGCCACCTTCCGTAAACAAGTCGCACGAAACGAAGTGTTTCATTCTCACCGAGCTTGAGATTACAAAAACTACAACTTAATAGTGGGCGGCACGAAGTAAAACTTCTGTACGGCGTAAGTCCCCTAACGATGAGCTATTCGACGATACGGGCAAATCTAATTTAATTACAAGGAGTAAAAAATAAAAATGGCAAACAGAGAAAGACGTTGGTCCGTTCCCAAGAATAGAGCGGCAAGTTACGCAAGCGAGCGTAAAGAAAAAGTACATCAGCACGGTCCTAAAGAAGGCAAAGAACTTACCGACTACGAAGCGGGACTTCGTTCCGGTTATCTTCAGGCGCAGTCCGATCATGCAGGACTTTACAAGTACAAAAAGGCTTTATCGGAAGGAAAATCCAAAGCCGAAGCAAAGAAAATCTCCCGTACTATCGGGAAAAAGAAATAATTTTCAGGAGGAATTTAATAATGAATAACGTTTTTGTAGAAAGAGAAACCTTTGAAACTAACGGCAAATCTTACTTTACCTACTTCGTACGCGGCAATGTTCGCGGCAAGGACGTAAAAGCGTGCGTCGTTCCGCCCGATCTCGGCGGTTATGCCGTACTCGATATCGTGTTTAACGGAGAAAAATCCGCCGAACTTGTGTCCACTCCTTTCGAAATGAAGGACGATCACAACAAGGTTATTTCCGGTTGCACCTATTCGGTACGTTCTACCGACGAAAACGGCGAAGTCTACGAATGTAAGATCAAGCCTTTCCGTAACTCGGACAAGACTATTCTCAATATGCTTTTGAGATAATCTGAAGTTAAAGGCGGCTTGCCTTCGGGTTTCCGCAGGTATAGCCGCTTTTTCTATGCTTTTCAGGAGGAATTTATATGACTAAAACAAACAAAATCGTGACTGCGGTGGTTGTTTTACTCGTAATTGTCTTGTGCGGAGGACTTTTAACCGTCCTTTTCGTGCATAAAGACAAAACCGACGTAAAACCTGCCGAAATTCAATATAACGCTACTTTCGGAGAAAAGTTCGAAGAAGAATATCCGCTAAGTTCACTTTCTCGCTCTGACAATATGTCCGTTGCACCGTATGCCTATAAGGATACGAAACTGTTTTCCGGCAAACGTATTACCAAAATCGCCGCGCCGGTAGGTACGGTTACGGCTGTTGACGACAATCAATATTTTACGCTTTGGGTAATTAAGTCAGACGTCGTAAAAGCCGGCGGTAAAATTGCGGACGGCACAGAAAAAACGTATAAGGTACATATTCCGCGCGAAGAAATTACTTCTACAACCGTAAACAAGTGGATTACGGTCGATCTTTCCGATCAATTTATTTACGTCGGAGCAGACGAAACGCTTGCATTTATGAAAGCAGACGATCCTGTTATCTGTAAATATGCAGACGGCGGAGAATTATCGTTTATTTACGACCTTACGAAATCCGGACGCGAGCAAACGACTCAAAGTATTTACTATTCGATCTGGACTGACGACGTTGTAAATCTTAAAGGTAAAAACATCTCTATTCTCGGCGACAGCATTTCCACTTTCGGTGGTATCAGCAACGACGGAACAAACGCAAATACGAATATCAAGGACAATGCGGTGTTCTATCCGAAGTACGAAATAGACAAAGCCGAAAAAACTTGGTGGAAACAAGCGGTTGACAGCACGGGCATGAACTTACTCGTAAACAATTCGTGGTCCGGTTCAAAGGTTATCAACGGTAACGGAGCGGCTTACGATAAACGCGCGACCGAACTTCACGACAACACCGGCAACAACAAAGGAACTAATCCAGATATTATTGCCGTGTACATGGGCGTAAACGACTTCGATAACAATGTCGAACCCGGCACTTTTAGCGAACTCAAAGATGTGTACACCAAAGAAAACGGATATATTACGCCGGAGAGTTTTGCACAGGCATACGCAATAATGCTACATAAGATAACGCAAAAGTATGGTAAAGCCGACGTGTATGTATTCACGCTTCCGTATAACGGCACGAACAAAGATACCGCGACTATGGATAAGTACAACGATACCATCCGCAGTATTGCAAAGTATTTCAAGTGCCGCGTGGTAGACATTGCCGCAATCGACGGATATGAATACGAGAAGTACACGAGCGACGGTTTACACCCCAACGAACAAGGTATGGATTTGATTACCGACTTGTTCGTAAGAACGCTTAAAAGCGTATATAAAAAATAATTTCGGGAGGACAATAAATGACTAATACGAAGAGACAAAAAGTATTGAAAATTACGGCGATTTTGCTTGCCGTGCTTACCATTCTTACCGCAGGAATCATAGGTATTTGCTATTCGGTAAAGAATAATGCGCCTACCGTTTCCACTGCGGAACTACATGGCGAACCCGACTTCGAATACTCGGAACCTAAAGTTTACAATATGCCCAAAGCTATGGCGTTTACGGCAAAGACACTCGCCGCCGCGCAAGCAAACGGACAGACGGTTGACGTAAAGATACAGGCATCCGTTACGCCGTGGGACGCGGCAAACCAACAGGTGGATTATTCTATCGCTTGGGGAGCTGCTCCCACTCACGGCAAGGAAGCCGTAACCGATTACGTTACCGTAACGCAGGATTCAGACGGTTCGCTTACCGCCACGATTTCCTGTAAAAAGGCTTTCGGCGGAGATAAAATCATCATTACCGTTACCACTCGCGACGGCGGTTTTACGGCAAATTGTACGGTTTCGTTCGTAGGCGTTGCAAGCACGATAAGTATCACTAACAGCTCTCTAAACCCGATTAGTGATACAAACCGAGGCAATTACTATCAACTCGGAACGAATAAGACTTACAACTTTACCGTAAATCTCGGAAACATCTTTAACACGATCGGCAGTAAAAATCTTACGGTCACGCTCGGCGGCGTAGGAGAACTTTACTTCGGCGACGAATTTGTTGACGGAAGCAGCGGTATGGGAAGTTTCTCCAATATGGCGAAAAGGAAAATGTCCGACATAGTAAACAAGTTCATTACTTCGGCTACCATTTCGGGAACGACTCTTACTGTGAAAACCGGCACCGTTGTTGTTGAAAACTATTATGACGAAATGGTAAACGATACCGAATATTTTACCGGAACGACATATAAAGGCAGATATGTTTTCGAGGACGAATACGGATTAACCGGAGGTAAAGACTTTGAAACAAACAGTAAGGCAAACATAGCCGCTCTTCCTTCGTGTTACTTTACGATTACCGTAAAAGACACCGTAAGCGGACTATCCGAAACTGTAAAAGTCTGGCTGGTTACCTCGGTTAAAAGCGTAAGCCTTAACAAGTCTACGGTCAATATTTGACCAACGCTACAGGCGAAAGGAGGTAAATTATGAGTGCAAAAAAGGCAACAAAAACAACACTCGGAGTTACTGTTTACGTTCTGATCGTCCTTGCAATTATTGCCGTAGTCGGACTTATATTTCAGCTTACAAACGGCTTTACCGACAAAGTGAAAACCTTTTATGTAACGGTGGATAAAACCATCGTTACGGACGCTTCCGGCGGATACGTTATTACCGAAACGCGACCGTTAAACGGCGTTGTACGTAATCTTTCGACGGACAGCAACAACAAAGGTTATTCGCTTAAAGTGGTGCCGAACAAGCTTGACGGAAAGGATTTCGCTTTTGCCGTGGACGGTAAAACTCATACTTTTCAGGCGGAAGAAAATTTTACCGCAGGGTTTGATATAACGACCGACGGAGATAAGTTTTCGATAAAGCCTAAAGGCAACGGCGTTACGGATATTTTAGAGCAAATCTACGGCGATACCGTCACTTCTTGCGACGATAAGTCTTACAAAGATATGTTTACGCTACTTGTTATTTCTAAGGACGGTAAGTCGGTTATAAAACTCAACTTCTCAGTTTCGGGCAGAGTTACCGGAGTATCCTTCGATAAGGAGGTGATCTGGTTTTGACGATGAAAAAGAGATTAGCGGTAATGCTTCTCGCTTTCGTTTTAGGAATAAGTGCCGTCATAACGGCGGCACAAGTTCCCGTCATCGCCAAAGCGGAAAGCAAGGTTACATATACAAACGTTCTGGAAGATTTACAGCGCGACGGTTCCTTTTCCAAGGATAACTATCCCGAAAAGGCGACCGATTACTCCTTACAGATAATCCAGCTTGCGGAAAGCAGCGACAAAGAACTCTTTGTTTACGTTTACCAACCGAGCGGACAGCTGAAAGGCTTGGTTGCTTCGTCCATCAACATTTCTACAACCATAAACGACGCCGTTTCTTACCACAATTACAAACTTGAACTGCTGAATGCCGACGGAGTGTTTTTCAAATATAAGGTTTCAGACTTTGTAGTTAAAGACGATGCCGTAAGATATTACGCTATTACGTCTGTTTACCGAAAATGGGATAAAACAATCGATCCCGCGACGGGCAACGACAACACCGTGACCGAAGTGAATTACAATGTTTCTAAGCAATACGCTTTCGGCACAATCAACGGCAAGCCTTACGTAAATTGTGTGGATATAGACACAATCGTCGTAACGGACAAGTTTGTGGGGTTCGTCAGATATGAAAACGGATTTACGCTTTACAATTCCGCATGCGATAGCCATTTCGTGGCTTTTAATACGGACAAGCCCATAGACAAACTTCTCGAAGCGGACGTTTACTATACCACGCAATCGTATAATTGGAATTGGACTGCGTTTGTAGGCGAAAAGGAAACTTTCGGCACAAAACAGGATAACTATTCTTATCTCAAATACACGGACAAGGTAGAACATACCGGGGAAGGCTGGTTCGCAGGAACTTACAAATGGGACAGAATTCAGACAGTTGACGACTTTATAAGCGGAGAAAATCGCGAAAACATATTTCATGGTGCGGTGCTCGACGTTAAAGTTTCTACAAAACTTACCGACTCTGCATTGAACGAACTAAAAGGAAAGAAGTGGGTTCTTCGCTTTACGGAAACCGCCTATTCCTTTACTCCCGATTACACGGGAACGGGTTCGCAGTATTCGTCATCTACCGTTGTAGGTGACGTAACTATATTGCGTTTGAAGTTCGAAACGGACGGAATAACTTACAACTTGGGTACGATCGACAACAAACAAACGGGCGGCAAAGATCCGTCCAACAAAACGGACATAGACGTAAGCCTGAACGATACGGGCAAAAAGTTGGCGGCGCTGATAATGCTGATTTTAGCAATTATATTGCTTGCTCCCGTTCTGCCGTATATCTTAAAGGCGGTCGTTTGGATTGTAATGCTACCCATGAACGGAATAGCGGCGCTTATAAAAGCAATAAAACGCAAACGACAGTAACAAACGCGCCGGCAGAGAGATCTGTCGGCGTTACTTTTTTTAGGAGGATAAAACTAAATGAAAATATTAAAAAGAATACTCGCCGTAGTACTGCTTATACTTATGATTTTGCTCATAAGTTACGCGGTGTTTACGGCAAAACAATTAGCAATTTCGGAGGCGGCTTATGAAGCGATACAGAAGATTTAATATCATCGTTACGGTGGTAATTTTTGTAGGTTTTACACTGCTCGGAATATTTGCATTTCAACTATCCTATTGCCGAAGCTACGAGGCGTTAATCGACCTATACGGCAGTTTTAAGTATTATTTTATGAACTTATTCGGGATAGAAACAAGCAACTTTCCAAGTGTAATTCTGCCGTCGAAAGTGCTTGACAACACGACAAATTTACCGTCCAATTTCGGCGGATTTACACAGAGAACGAAAGACTATTTCTATTGGTTTTTCAACGGAAAAAACTTCAAGTTATGGGGTGCTGTCACGGCGGAAAAACTTGTTGATTTTATGAAGATTATAACTATACTCTTGCCGTGTTTCATCTTGGTAATTGTGGTTATAAAACGCATTTATGGCGCGGTAAACAACAACTACAACATAGACACGAAACCGCTCAAAGCGTATAAGTGGCTGACAAAAAGAACGGTATTGCCGCTAAAAAATCTGATACTCGATTACATAGATTTTGTAAGGCAAAACCGTTGGATTTGGATAATGTGGCTTATTATTTGGATATTTCATCTCAATTTGGCGACGATAGTGGTAGAGTTTTTTGCCTATTACTTCTTCTTCGCCATTTCCTTTCAGCTCGGCACGATTTATCCGCAGTTCGTAAAACTCGCGGTAGATTTACAGGTGTTGTTTACACACGTTCCGTTGTGGGTTTTGGCTATTATTGGCTTGGTTTTGTTCGACCGTTGGCGCCGAAAGATTGCCAAAAACAGATTAAGACACTTCGAAGCGCGTAATTGCGGATTCATAAACGAACTGCCTATCGTGTCTATGAGTTGCGGAAGTATGGGCAAGAAAAAGACGACGCTTATTACGGATATGGCGTTAAGTCAGGAAGTTATGTTCAGACAAAAGGCTCTCGAAATCTTGCAGAACGCAGATATGAAGTTCCCGTACTTTCCGTGGATTTGCTTTGAAAAACAGATACAAACTGCTATGGGATACGGGCAAATTTACAACCTTGCTTCGGCCAAGATTTTTGTGCATAAAAAGCGTGAACGTTATCTCAAAAACGCAGATAATACCGAGCAAATTTACGGCTACGACATCGCCCGTTACGGCGGCGAATTTTGCGACGCATTAAGTATAAAATCGCTGTTTGACGTACTCGAAACTTATGCTTTGGCGTACTTTGTTTACGTCATCGAAAGCAGCCTGATTGTATCGAATTTTTCAATACGTACCGATAATTTCGTTATTTCCGAAGGCAATTTTCCTATGTGGGTGACGGACTTTTTTCCGGAAAATCTGACTGGCGGCAGACACTCCCATATCTTGGATTTCGACATGCTTCGCTTGGGCAAAAAGGTGCTTGAAAACAATCCCAAAGCAGGTAGTTTTGAGTTCGGCGTTGTAGCTATTACGGAAGTCGGAAAAGAACGCGGAAATAACCTTGAACTCAAAGAGGTTAGGAAAAAGAACGACGAAACAAACCAGAAAAACGATCTGTTCAATTCGTGGCTTAAAATGTGTCGCCACTCGGCAACGATAGACAACTTTCCGTTTATAAAGGTGTTCACGGACGAACAGCGACCGGAATCTTGGGGAGCAGATGCCAGAGATTTATGCGACATCATCCACATCGTTTCTTCCGGAGAGCAAAGGCTTGCTTTGCCGCTTTATACGATAGAAGAAATGATTACCGAATGGCTCGTTAATCGCGTTATAGCCCTATATTACGATTTCCGTTACCGTCGCGGCGACAATACTTTG
Organism: uncultured Clostridium sp.; assembly: GCA_900555125.1. Taxonomy (GTDB): domain Bacteria; phylum Bacillota; class Clostridia; order Christensenellales; family Pumilibacteraceae; genus Neoclostridium. The sequence goes on along the minus strand of USKH01000034.1, from coordinate 1,277 downwards.
CTTGTGTATTTGCTTAAATCTTTAGCGGCAAAACTATGGCAATGTAACCTGAAAATTTACAACAAATACGGGTATTCCGTTCTGCAAATCGAGAAAGAACGTGGCACTATGGACGGCAAGCCCGACAAAAGGAAATATTACTTAATGAACAGAAAAATTTACGCAAAAAGATTTTCAACAGACTGTTTCTCGGACTATTTCAACGAGGTGGCGAGAAACGCAAAGACAGGAATAAATGACTACATAGAATACGCAACGGAGAAAGCCTCTGTTTCCGAACTCAAAGAGCAGCACAGTTATTTCATAAACGCGCTGTATAAAAGCAACGAGGAGGATGCTGCTATGAACTGAGAATTCTCGTGCCACTTTATACGGCAAAGGAGGAATTATGCCTTATGGCGAAACCAAAGTATATTTTGACGGAAGTCACTACATTGCAATACCGAATACAACCAGACCTGTACGACCGAAACGCTACCATATGGAAGAAGAAATCGAAGTCTTAGATAACAATACTTCCTCTTTCGTTGCCGATGAAACACCTTCAGAAAACGGCTTAGAATCGGCTGTATCGGACGATAATGTTTTGGTTGAAGAAGTACCTACCGATGGCGAAAATACCGCTACGGATAGCGAAAACAAGCCAAAGAAAGCTCGCCGAATTACCCGTAAAGAATTGTTTGACGAGTTGTACCAAGAAGCACAAAAAATGAAGAAACACGAACGCAAAAAGTTTATCTTTAACGGCATGCGACCATATTTTGAAACGGACGACGAAACTACTCTGTACGTAAACAACAATATGGACCGCAAAAAGCGAAACGTTATATCCCGTCGTATAAGAATGACTCGTAAAGCGAACTTGCAGAGATTCAACTATTTTTGCACTTTCACCTACGATAGTAAGTTGCATACGGAAGAATCGTTCCGTAAATGCTTGAAGAAAACGCTTTCCAATTTCTGCTCCCGAAAGGGCTGGAAATATATCGGCGTTTTGGAACGTTCGCCCGAAAAAGATAGACTTCATTTTCACGGTTTACTTTACATCCCGGACGGCACGATGCCGGGATTTATGTTCGAGGACAACACATATAGTTTCAGTGAGCATAAAAGGCAGATAACGCTTCAAAATATGTACTTCAAGGAAAGGTTCGGGAGAAATGACTTCGAGGCGATAGAAGATCAGACAGGGCTTCGTAAAGCAATGCGTTACATAATGAAGTGAAAAATTGTCAATGATATTTTAGTGGTTTTTTAAAAATTTTTTCAGAAAAAGC
>USKH01000033.1 GCA_900555125.1 uncultured Clostridium sp. | reverse complement strand
TATGCCAAGGTCATCAACCTCGACAAGGATTCCGAGCCCGACATCTACAACGCAATCAAACGTGACGCTTTGCTGGAAAACGTAACTTTGGACAAGGACGGCAAAATCGATTTCGCAGACAAGAGCGTTACCGAAAACACCCGTGTTTCTTATCCGATCAATCACATTAAAAACATTGTTCGCCCGATTTCCGCAGCTCCCGCGGCAAAGAACGTTATATTCCTTTCCGCAGACGCATTCGGAGTTCTGCCTCCCGTGTCTATCCTGACGCCCGAACAGACTCAGTACTACTTCCTGTCCGGCTTCACCGCTAAGCTTGCGGGCACCGAACGCGGAATAACCGAACCCACCCCGACTTTCTCGGCTTGCTTCGGTCAGGCGTTCCTCGAACTGCATCCCACTAAGTATGCCGCAGAGCTTGTAAAGAAGATGAAAGCAAGCGGCGCAAAGGCATACCTCGTCAACACCGGATGGAACGGAACCGGAAAGCGTATCTCCATTAAAGATACCCGCGGCATCATCGACGCTATCTTAAGCGGCGCAATCGAATCCGCACCCACCAAGACCATCCCGTACTTCAATTTCGAAGTTCCTACCGCTCTTCCCGGAGTGGACAGCGCTATCCTCGACCCCCGCGATACCTACAAGACTGCAGGCGAATGGGAGAAGAAGGCAGAAGACCTCGCAGGCAGATTTATCAAAAACTTTGCCAAGTACGAAGGAAACGAAGCCGGCAAGGCACTTGTTTCGGCAGGTCCTCGTAAATAAAAATTTTTGCGGCGGCGCATTAAACGCACATTGATAACAAAAGCCTTATCGTTAGCGATAGGGCTTTTTGCGTATTTTTAAGCTTGTCTCAATATGGTTGTTTTTGTGTTTTTCATGCGCACCGACGGGAACGTAATTTATACCGTATTCACAAAAATCGACTTTTATGCATAAAACATACAAACGACGCGGAATTATGGAAATATGTGTTTGCAAAAGTATTTAAAGTGGCATAAAAATACTACAGTTTTGTATTCAAAAATGCGAAAACAATAAATAAAAAGTGACGCGTAAGTGAAAGGATTACTTTTTTATCGATATACCGGTATCTATTGCGGCAAAAAGCCTTAAAATCGGTCGATTTTGCGTACTTGTGTAAAAAATGAATATTTATTCAGAAAATTGTGCGAAATCAGTTGACAAAAGCCTGATAAAATAGTAAAATAGGTCAATAATATGATGAGCGAGGGAGGAGTATAATCGAGCGCAGTCCGCCAAAAAAGCAAAAAAGGAGATGCTTATTGCCCCGATAGTACGCTTATGACCGGACGGCGGTCGATGATGAGAAAACAAAGCGGAAATAAATATTATAAACGGAGGCACGTAATGAAAAAAACCAAGAGCTTTTTATTGACAAAACTCATTCTGGTGTTAATCGCAGTATGCCTGGCGGTATTGCCGTTTGCGGCGTGCGATCAGGATCCCAAAGGTCCCGATACCGGAGAGAGTAAGACTGCAAGCTATTATTGCGTCGTTGACGGTACCGAATACACCGTGACGCTCGAAGGCACGTCTTTCAGTCTTGTAATTGCCGGAGAAACCAAAACGGGAACGTTCAACCTGAAAGGTAATACTCTCGTAATCAATCCCACGGACGGAGAGGCGATTACCGCTACGTTGTCCGGAGACGAAATTACCTTGACTTATAAAGGTAAAGAATACGCTTTCCTGGAGAACAAGACCTTTACGGTTACGTTCGAGCTGGACGGCGGCACCGGAGTGGCAAATTCTACCGTTAAAAACGGACAGAAAGTTCAGGCCCCCGCAAACGCTCCTGTCAAAGAAGGTTATACTTTCGTGGGCTGGTTCTCGGACAGTGCTTGCACGAAACCTTATAATTTCGACGTAAACGAACGCGGTAACGTAACTGTTTATGCTAAATTCATTCAAAACACCTCGGCGTTTGTATTTACCGCTACGCTTATGAACGGCGAAGAGCAAGTCGGCACGATGCAAACCGTGAACGGCAAGCTTTACAATTTGCCCGAACTTACTGCGGAAGGCAAGAAGTTCCTCGGCTGGTGGATAAGCCAGTACGGCGACAAGCAAAAGCTTTCCTATAAATATGAAAATCAGGACGTTGAAGAAAACAGCGTGCTGTATGCCGTCTGGGATACCGACGGAATTGCCGTTTCGGTAAGCGACAAGCGCATTTCCTGGAACGCACAGGGCAACAACGTCCGTTATGCCGTTGAGATTACCAAGCCCGACGGAACCGAAGTCGACGATCCCGCTTTGCTCAACTGCATGCAGAACTATGTCGATTATGACATGACCGACGTTGCCGGCGACTACATAATCACCGTAAGATACGGCTCCAAAACCGGAACCGCATACTATCGCCATATGGGTCTTGTGAAGGTTTCCGACTTTACGGTTGAGGGAAACGTCCTGAAGTTTGCGCCCGTACCCAAAGCGGAGGGATACAAACTTACCGTAACCTGCGAGAATCCCGAGCATGATCACACCTCGGCAATCGCGCTTAAAGATAAAACCGAATATGATTTTTCATCCTGCGGTATGACCGAAAACGGTCTGTCTTTCGTGGTCGAAGCATATGCCGACGGATATATTTCTTCGTATTCCGAAAAGTATGTTCTCGTGCGCAAGCTTGCAAAAGTCAACGGACTTGCAACCGACGAAAATATGGACGAAGCAACATGGGAAGCAGTGGAAAATGCCGAAAAATATATAGTAAACATTATCACTGCTGCGGGAACCGAGCAGAAAGAAACTACCGAAACCAAGATAGATCTGCGCGCATACTCCGGTGATTTTACCGTTTCGGTAACCGCAGAAGCCAAGTGCTACGTTTCGAGCGAAGCCGCAACGCTGGCGCTTAAAAAGACCAAGCTTGCAATTCCCTCGGGCTTTGCTTTCGTCAACGGAACCTTTACCTGGAACGCCGTTGAAAACGCAACCGGCTATATTATTAAGATAGGCAACACCGAATTCACTCTGGGCGCAACCGAGCTTTCGTTTACGCTCACCGAAGAAGACTACGCTAAAACCGGCAACGCCGAAACCGCCGAGTTAAAAGCTGTCGGCGGCACGCTCGAAGGCAAAAAGTACAGCGATTCCGATTACACCGAACCGCTCAACTTCGGCGAAGGCGCGCTGAAAAGCACGCTTGCTTATCAGAACGGAAAAGTTACCTGGAACGGCGTATTCGGCGCAACCGGATACTCGGTTAAGGTAAACGGCGAAGTCGTACTCGACAATCAGAAAGTAACCGAGTACGCTCTTGAACTTAAAGATAAAAACACCAAGGTTGCCGTATGTTACTATCGCGGCGACAAGGCTTCTCAGTGGATAGAAATAACCGTTCAGGCGTACAAGATCACCTACGTCACCGGAAAGGAAGACGATATGTACGAATATCTCGCAAACGGCGACTTCTACGGCTTGCCCGCGGTTACCCGCGTGGGATACACATTCTCAAGCTGGCTGCTTGACGGCGAAAAGGTTAGCTCTTCCACCAAATTCATGGCAAATCAGGACGTATCGCTTGTAGCTCAGTGGAATGCCAACAACTATAAAGTAACGCTTGACGTCAACGGCGGCGGTACTATAAAGGAAGCAACCAAGACGGTTACATACGGCAGCAAATACGAGCTCGGTTCTGCAACGACAAACGATCCTTTGAAGGCGTTTGCAGGCTGGTACACCGAACCCAACGGCAAGGGTATACAGTATGCCGATTACACGGGCGCGTCCATTGCCGAATACAGAAGATCGAGCGATTGCGTGCTGTATGCTTATTGGGTCGAAGTGTTTGAATTCGATCTTACAAACAACAACACCGAATATGCGGTATCCGGAGGCCCCGGTATCGGATTTATGAGTACGGTTACCGTTCCCGGAAACTACAACGGCAAAAAGGTAACAAGCGTCGTTTCGTTTGACGGCTGCTCCAATATGGTTGAACTCAACCTGCCCGACACCATTAACAACGTGGAAGTCGGTATGGACGGCGGTTATGAAGCCGGCGCGGCGTTCAACGGATGCCGTAACCTTCTGTACATCAACGTTTATCACGTCGAAGGCTCAAGAAATCCGAGATATAAATCCGTAGACGGTATTCTTTATAAGAAGCAGGAAACCGGCGGATACGAGCTTACTTATTATCCCAGATATCGCGAAGGCGCATACGTCATTCCTTCCGACGTAGTCGAACTGCCCACCAAATCGCTCTATTACAAATACAATCTTACCGAAGTGACCATTCCTTCGAGCGTAAACAAAATAGGCGAAAGCGCATTTGCAAGCTGTTCCAATCTGCTTAAAGTTACTTTCTTAAACGGTGAAACCGAACAGGAAATAACTTTCGGAAAAGACATATTCAAATCTTGCTCCAAGCTTGAAGAAGTAACTCTTCCGTCATATATGAAAGAAATAGACATCACTATGTTTGACGGCTGCTCGAAAATGCAGAACGTATTTATTTCGAACAACGCAAACTACAAGAGCGTTGACGGCGTTCTGTGCAAGCTGAACCAAGCCACCAAACAGTTTGACACCATCGTCTATTTCCCGAAAGGAAGAACAACCGAGTATACAATTCCTCACGGAATTTTTGCCATAGGCAAAGCCGCTTTCAAGAGCGCGAAGATCACCAAGCTTACCATTCCCGCATACGTGACTTTCATCGACGAAGAAGCTTTCATGAGCTGCAGCTCGATTACCGAACTCGTGTTTGAGGGCAAGGCAAGCGACGGCGACCTTACCATAATGGGAAAGGCTTTCTACGGCCTCAGCAAAATAGAAGAGCTTACTTTGCCGGAAAACCTTAAAGTTATTAAACAGTATGCGTTCGGAGGCACTTCCAAACTCAGAACTCTCAACGTAAACACTGTACGTACGGTTGTGGATTACGAAGAATATGCTTTCCACACCGAAAATGCTACCGCTCCTATCGGATATCTCTATTATATCAACATCGGCAAAGATATGCCCAAGGTAGATAATTTCGGCAACGTGTTCGGCGGAAGCCAGCTTAAAGAAGTCAACGTTGACGAAAAAAATCAGAGTTATTTCTCTTTGAACGGCGTTTTGTTCAGTACGACGCTGGGTGAAAATGCCGAAATCGAAATAGCTTACTTCCCGGGCGGTATTACGGGCGAGTACGTCATTCCCGAAACCATCGAAGGAAAAGGAACAATCAAAACCATCGGCGGTAACGTATTCTACAATGCCGCGATTACGTCGGTTGTCATTCCGAAAAGCGTAACGTATATAGGAGACGCCGCATTCAGAGCGTGCAAAAACCTTGTTACGGTCACTTTTGAAAACGCCGGCGAAGAACTTGCCGAAGATAAATCCAATGCGCTCCAACTGGGTGCAAGAATATTTATGAACTGTTCCGAGCTTAAAAACATAACGCTTCCTCAGCGTCTGGTGTTTATCGGCGACAGAGCGTTCCAGTACTGCTCGGTACTCGAAACGATAACCATTCCCAAAAACGTTGCCGAAATGGAAGAACTGTCCGCAAACGACTATCCCGCCGGCACGGTTACGAGAAACCGTTCGTTCGACAACTGCGCTATGCTTGCGGCAATAAACGTTGAAGACGGCAATCAGGCTTATTTCTCGGTCGAAGGAATTCTCTACAAGAAGAACTACGATAGCGAAGGCAAATTAACCGGTTCGTCGCTTATGATCTGCCCGATGGGTAAAGGCGGCGTGGTCGACATTCATCCGTCGGTTGAAAAAATAGAAGCAAAAGCGTTCTACGGAAATCTCGAAGTAACCGAAATTACCTTCTCCAAGGGTATTGCAGGCACCGGTCTTCTCTTCGGAGGAGCTGCGTTCAACGGTTGCAAAAAGCTGGAAAAGCTGTCGCTGCCGCAAGGTCTGCAAGCAATAAACGATAAAACCTTCTATCAGTGCGAATCGTTGCGGGAAGTATTTATTCCCAAAACCGTCACGTTTATCGGCGTCGACGCGTTCGGAAGTTGTAAAAACCTGCAAAAAGTTATCATCGAAGACGGTTATATTTATAACGAAACCGAAGGCGAAGACGGCGAAATAATCACAGAAATAGCAAACTATCTTACCATTGCCGACGGAAAATATTCTTCTGATAATTACGGCAACGAATCTTATACCGGCGCATTTGCAAACTGCCCCGCGCTTACGGAAATAACTATCCCCGGAAGAGCGAAAATTGTGGGTAAACACGCATTTGCCAACGACGGTTTGCTTAAAAAAATAACACTAAGCGAAGGCGTCGAAACTATTGACGAGGGCGCATTCCGTGCAAGCGGAGTGGAGGAGATCGTTTTTGCGGAAACGAATACTCTTAAAACCATTGAGAATAGTGCGTTCTACAAAGCAAACCTCAAAAACCTCGTTCTGCCCGAAGGCGTGACGGCAATTAAGTACAACGCGTTCGGCCACAATAAGCAACTTGAAAGCGTAGTGCTTCCGTCCACTCTTTCCAAGATCAACGGTAAGACTTCTCCGTATTCTTCTTCCGAAACCGGTTACAGCAACTTCGGTTACTGCGAATCGCTTAAATCGGTTACGTTCAGAAAGGATAAGGACGGCAATACCGCGCTTGAAACCATCGGCTCGTCGATGTTCTGGGCTTGCTATTCGCTTGAATCTATCGAACTGCCCAAGTCCATTACCACTATTATGAGCTCGGCGTTCAACTCTACCAAGGCTCTTAAAACCGTTACGTTTGAAGAAGGAAGCAACCTCGAACTTATCGATTCGTCCGCTTTCAGCAATTCCGGCATACAGAGCATAAAGCTGCCCAAGTCCATAAAGACTATCGGTAACGGCGCATTCTCCGGTTGCACAAATCTTACCAAGGTAGAATTCGAAGAAGTCAGCAATCTTGCAAGCATCGGCGCTACGGCATTCACGCAGTCCGCGCTTACCGAATTCCGTTTCCCCGTAAGCAGTTCCGCAAACGGCATTACGCTTGGAAACTCAATGTTCCAGAACTGTAAAAACCTTACCACTGTTTATCTGTCCGAATCGGTTGCTTCTATCGAAGGCGCTTTCAGTAAATGTTCGTCCATAACCAGCCTGGTTATTTCCGAAAAATCCAAGCACTTCAAAGTTTCTACCGATAACGCAAAGATAATCACCAATGCGGAAGGAACGGCTATCCGTTACATTCTCGGGACGCTCGACGTTCCCGCAGTGGAACAGAAAGACAGCAACGGCAATGTCATTTTAGGCGACGACGGCAAACCCGTTATGCTTAAAGAGTTCAAAATACCCCAAGGCATAATCGAAATATCCGCAAATGCGTTTGAAGGACAGAAAAACATCGAAAAAGTGGTTGTTTCGTCCGACGTGCAGGTTGTCGGCAAGCGTGCTTTCGCAAACTGCCTCAATCTGAAAGAGGTCGTGTTCGAAGAAGGTTGCGTTCCCACCATCGGATCTGCAGCGTTCAGCGGATGCTATTCGCTCGAAACGGCAAAACTGCCTTCGTTGCTTGCTCCCAACGCAAAAGGTTATTATGTCATCAACGAACAGTTGTTTGACGGCTGCCGTAACCTTAAAAACGTTACCTTGCCGCAAAACACTACTCATATAGGTAAAGAAGACGGCGGTACCGGATATGCTTACACGTTCCGTAACTGCTTTGCTCTGGAGGAACTTAAACTTCCGTCTACGCTTAAAGTTATCGCTGCCGAAGTCTTTGAATTTTCCGGACTTAAAAGCATTGTAATTCCGGCAAGCGTTGAAAAGATTGGCGGATCCAAATCATTCTACGAATGCCGCGATCTCGAAACGGTAACCTTCGAAAACGCAGCAAACATCAATTCTCTGGGCGGCAGCACCTTCGCAGGATGCACCTCGCTTAAAACCATTAATCTCTCTGCCATTACTCAAGTTAAGTCGGCGCCCGGAAGCTTGTTCCTGAATTGCGCTTCGCTTGAATCGGCAGTGCTTCCCGACTGCTTCACAAGCATCGCATCGAACATGTTTGAAGGATGCACGTCGCTTACGTCGGTTAATATCCCCGCAAAAGCAACCAGCATCGGAAGCAAGGCTTTCCTGAACTGCGAGTCGCTTAAAGAGGTTGTCCTGCCCGAAACGATAGACACCATAAACGCTTATGCGTTCTCCGGCAGCGGAATTACGTCCATCAACATCCCCGCAAAAGTACAGGTTTTGGGAACCAGCAAAACTTCGGCTAGTACAAGCAGCAAGGCTTACACTTTTGCAGAGTGCAAAGATCTTACCACCGTAACCTTTACTTCCGGAAGCAAGTGCGTCAAACTCGGCGGATATGTATTCCAGGGTTGCGAAAAACTCGAAAACATCGATCTTAAGCAATTCACTCAGCTTGGCTACTATGCATTTGACGGCTGCTCCAGTCTGAAGAGTATTGATATTACCAAAGTGACAACCTATTCCAACTTGCCTGTGGGCTGCTTCCGCGATTGCACGTCGCTTACCGATATTAAGTTCAGTGCAAACCTTACGGCTATAGGTCCGAGAGTATTCCAGGGCTGCACCGCTCTTACCGAAGTAACGCTTCCCGCTAAGTTAACCTCTATAGGAGCAAACGTTACTTCCAGTACAAGAGTGACGGCAGTTGCCAACTATGATAAAGAAAATGAGTCTTACGGTTATACTTTTGCCGGTTGCACAAACCTTAAAACAGTTAAGTTTGCAGGAAATGCAATTATATGCATAGGATACAAAGCTTTTGCCGGTTGTGAAAATCTTACCGAAATCGCTATCCCGATGAACAACTTTAAGTTCCTGCTCAGCTTTGCGTTTGAGAATACCGGAATAACCGAGTTCACCATCGGAAGCAAGATGGAATATATCGGAACTACTCCGATGCTCGGCTGCTCTCTCGAAAAAGTCAACAACAACAATGAAAACATAGTTGTCGACGGAAGCGGCATTATATACAATGCCGATAAGAGCGTTATTTACTACTATCCCGCAGAGTTGCCCGTAAACATCGACTTTGCAACTGTCAACGCAAGTACCGCGCTTTACGGCAATACTACCGAAACCGAAGTAACTCTTCCCGCAGGTATTACCGAAATTACCGCAAAAATGTTCTACGGCTTCAAGGGACTTAAGAAAATAGTTATCCCCGAAGGAGTGACCGAAATCGGCGATTACGCGTTCTACGGATGCACGGGACTTACCGAAGTGGTTCTGCCGAGTACTCTTACCGAAATCGGACAGTACGCGTTCCAGAACACCGGCATCACTGCAATAACTCTTCCCGAATCGCTTACTACTATCGGTAAAGGCGCATTCCAGGGTTCCGCACTCAAGACAATAACTCTTCCTGCCGGAATTACCGCAATAGGAAACGACGCATTCCGCGCA